>CAYTLM010000013.1:0-20028 GCA_964438485.1 uncultured Leptospirales bacterium
AGAATGAGTTTAATCTTAATATTCCCAGGTATGTGAATACCTTTGAAGAAGAGGAAGAGATTGATATTGCTGCTGTGCAGAGGGAGATTGAAGAGATTGATAAAGAACTGGTTGAAGTGAGGGAAGAGATGGATGGGTATTTGAGGGAGCTGGGATGGTGATAGGTTGGGAATTACGAAATACACGGAATACACGAAAAGGGGATTAGGGATGTTTAATTTTCAATTAAAACGATTGAAAATTAAACTTAATAATGCAGTGATATGCTTTATCTGGTAATGAAATTATTGAGGTATATAACATATGGCACTTCTTGAAGGTTTTAGAGTACAAAATTATCGGTCATTAAAAAATGTCGCACTTGGTCGAATCGGTACAGATCAGGATTTGAAAGATGCTAAACCCTTAACACCTTTAACCGCAGTTATCGGGAAAAACGGTGTTGGGAAAAGCACTATTTTTGATGCTCTCGGATTTCTGGCTAATTGTATGGATACAGATATTGATACTGCATGTAATGTTAGAAATAGAGGAGGATATGACAAATTAGTATCTTCAGGTTCTGAAGGTCCTATTGGTATTACTATTTATTACAGAGAATCACAAAATGAAAGACCGATAACCTATGAAGTTAATATCAGTAAAGATAAAAAAACAGGATTACCAGTTGTTATAAGTGAAAGATTAAGGCAAAGGAGAAAATCACATAGCAGAGGACAGCCTTTATTATTTTTAAATCTGCAATATGGTAAAGGCGAGGCGTGGACAGGTAGTGACAGTCTTGAGGGTGATAATACAGCAAGAGTTGATGTTGAACTTGATCCATATAAACTTGCAATTGTAACTCTTGCGGAACATTATAAAGAACATCCAAGAATTACAAAATTTAAACATTTTATTCAGAGTTGGTATCTCAGTTATTTCACCCCTGATGCAGCACGTAGTATTCCACAGGCAGGATTTCATAAGCATCTGAATCTTCATGGTGATAATATGGCTAATGTTGTGCAATACCTTGAAAGAAATCATCCAGTTATTTTTAAAAGAATTTTAAAAGAAATTTCAAACAAAATACCCGGAATCGGTGAAATAACAACCTATAGAGATGAGATAACTAATAGTTTGTATCTTCTATTCAAAGATAAGGGTTTCTCTGTTCCTTTTACTCAACAACAAATGTCTGATGGAACATTAAAGATGTTTTGTTATCTGCTTTTACTTCAGGATCCGGAACCCGCACCGTTTATATGCATTGAGGAGCCGGAAAATGGTTTATACCACAAGTTATTAGAAACTTTAGCAAAAGAATTCAGGGAGCATGCCACTGGTAAGGCTTCAGGATCTCAGGTGTTTATTACAACACACCAGCCATATTTTGTTGATGCATTAAGTCCTGAAGAGGTATGGATACTTGAAAAAGGAGAAGATGGTTTTTCAAATATAAGAAGAGCGAGTGATGATCAATTAATTATAAATATGGTTTCTGAAGGTTTACCCCTTGGCGGCCTATGGTATAGTGAATATCTTGATGAGAGGCTTCCTCAGAAATGAAACACATTGAGATTCTTGTAGAGGACAGTTCCGGAAAGAAGATGCTGGAAATACTTTTAGAAAAAATTATCGGTATATCCGGTGATAAATGTACTTACAGGATTCATTCATATAAAGGTATCGGTAGATTACCAAAAGATTTAAAAGGAAAGTCTGATCCTCAAAAAAGAATATTATTGCAGCGTCTACCGGAAGTTTTGCGGGGATATGGTAAAACTTTTATTGATGATGATGATTCTTCGGTTCTTGTTGTTGTTGACTGTGATACAAGAAACTGTATTGATTTTAAAAATGAACTTCTTGTGGTTTTAAATAGCTGCAATCCTAAACCAATTGCTATGTTCAGAATAGCTATTGAAGAAATGGAAGCATGGTTACTTGGTGATTTAGATGCCGTTAAGAATGCATATCCAAAAGCAAAGAATGATATTTTAACGTCGTATAGATATGATAGTATTTGTGGAACCTGGGAACTCCTTGCTGATGCTGTTTATCCCGGTGGAAAAGCTATATTGAGCAGAAAGCCATATTTTGAAATCGGAACAGTTAAACATGAATGGGCAGAAAAAATCACACCTCTTGTAAGAATTGAAGATAATTTATCCCCAAGCTTTCACTGTTTTGTTGATGCGGTTTATAAATTAAGCGGAGTGGATAAGGTTTAAATGAAAAAGGAGAAGTTGTGATCAAAGATAAATCATAAGCCCTGGGAGGAACCCGGCAACCATTTTTCCCGGGTGGGGAAAATGGTCAAAGTTCAGTCAGGGTCGAGTAACCTTGCCTCATGGTCTTGAATCTTGCCAGAGCCTGATCGGGAGAAGTTGAAATGAAAGAAGTGTAAATTTTATTGAATTTATATTTTCGCATAAATAGTTATGAGATTATTTAATAATAAATATAGAATTGAATCGACTCGTCTGCTGAATTGGGATTATGGGTGGAATGGATATTATTTTATTACAATATGCACAAAGGATAGAGGAGATATCTTGGGAAAAATTATAGAAGGAAAGGTTATGCTAAATGACTTTGGTAAGTTTGCTAAAAGATTCTGGCAGACAATTCCTGAACATTTTTCTTTTGTCATGCTAGATGAGTTTATTGTTATGCCAGATCATGTTCACGGAATAATTATTATTGATAAAAGTGATAATATTCAAAATGATCCTGGACAAAGAGAATTTGGTAAGCCGGTAAAACAGAGCGTATCAACAATTATAGGATCTTATAAATCAATAGTTACAAGAACCATTAATAAAGAATATCCGAATAATAAATTTGTATGGCAACCCGGTTTTTATGATCGCATCATAAGGGACCAGAACGAATTGAATAACGTCAGGACATATATTATCAGTAATCCATCACGGAATATTCATAAATCAGAAATGGATTATGATATGTAATTGTTATTATAACGGGACGTTCTGTGTGATTTGCGACCGGCAAAATTCTGTAGAGACAAGGCATTGCCTTGTCTCTACACGGCAAATAAAATGTAACCATAATGTTTAAATGATTATTGCATAAATTGGGATGTTGATATAATAAAACAAATTTTCGGATATAATGATGAATAAAATTAATCCTGGTTATAAAGAAACTAAAATCGGAATGATACCAAATAGTTGGGATATAATCAAACTTAAACAGCTTAGTGAAATTACTGCCGGTGGTACTCCTTCAACAAGTATTAAAGAATATTGGAATGGCAATATCCCATGGATGAATTCGGGAGAATTGAATTTACGACGAGTTTATGATGTTGAAGGGCGTATCACAAAGCAAGGATTAAAAAATTCTAGTACAAAGGTTATACCGAGGCAATCAGTTTTAATAGGTCTTGCAGGACAGGGGAGAACTAGAGCTACTGTTGCAATAAATGAGATTGATTTATGCACTAATCAATCTGTAGCTGCTATTATTCCTGATAAAGAACAATCTTGTTATTTATATCTATTTTATTATTTAGATAGTCAGTACGATGAATTAAGAAAACTTTCAGCAGGTGATGGAGGGCGTGGGGGACTGAACTTGCAACTGGTTGGTAATCTTCTAATCCCACTCCCACCTCTCCCTGAACAAAAAAAAATAGTCGAAATCCTCTCCACCTGGGACAGGGCTATTGAAAAAACAGAAAAGCTTATTGTTGCAAAGAATAAACTTAAAAAAGGTTTAATGCAGCAATTGCTTACAGGGAGAAAAAGATTTAAGGAATTTGAAAAGGATAAATGGTCGTATGTTTTTATAAAAGATATTCTTAAAGAAGTAAATAGACCGATAGAATGGGATGAGGCTAAACTTTATCCACTTATAAGTGTTAGACGTCGTTCTGGAGGTTTGTTTTATCGCGAATCATTATATGGCTATCAGATAAAAACTAAGAATTTAAAAACTGCTCGAGCAGGTGATTTCTTAATATCTAAAATGCAGGTTGTTCATGGGGCAATGGGTTTGACTAGTGAAGAATTTGATAGTATGTATATTTCGGATTCATATATATCTCTTATTCCATGTGATGAAAAAAAACTTAACATTGACTTTTTTAATTATCTATCACAGATGAGACATATGTATTATATTGCTCTGGTTTCAAGTACAGGTGTACATATAGAAAAGATGACATTTGATCTAAATGATTTTTTACATCATAAAGTATTCATTCCAGAAAATATCAAAGAGCAGCACCGCATTGCATCTGTCCTTTCATCCATTGATAATGAAATCTCTGTTTTAAATAAAAAACTCAATGCTATTAAGCGGCAGAAGAAGGGACTTATGCAAAAACTGCTTACTGGAGAGGTGAGGGTGAGGGTGTGACCTCACCCCCCGTCCCCCTCTCCTCAAGGCGAGGGGGAGGTTGTGATGCAGAAATCCTCTCCTTTGAGGAGAGGCTGTTCCATGACATCCGCGCCATCGCGGCATTAGTCCATCCATGTCCGTCAGGTGTACAGTAGCGCGGGTGAGGTTTGAAAAATTTTTCATGTCAGTAGACTTTTGATCGTATCCATAAGTATAGGATTCTATTTCCCCCTTCTCCATGAGGAGAAGGGGGCCAGGGGGATGAGGTCTTTCATGTCAGAAAAAAGTATAACCAGAAATCAGCGGGTATCAGCCGCAAAAGTTGAACTCTCCCGCGAACTGCGGAAGGAGATGACCGAAGCAGAAAAAGTATTCTGGGAGATGGTCAGGAACCGAAGAATGTTCGGGCTGAAATTCAGACGACAACAGGTTATTGACGGATTCATTGTGGATTTTTACTGTGACAGTCTTGGATTATGTGTTGAAATTGACGGCGGTGTTCATGACAATATTGAACAGAAGAATTACGATAGACAGAGAGAGGAATTAATTGCTTTAAGAAGATTAAGAATTATCAGATTTATTAATGATGAAGTTTTGAACCATGAAGAAACAATAAAAAACAGAATCAGGGAAGTGTTAAAAGGTAGCAGTGAAGGTGTGTAATAATATAGTATTATTAAATATAAGCCGATTTAGTATAAAAAGCGCAGCCGGAGGTTTGTAGATGTTATCCAGAATAAAATTAGAAAGTTTCACTGCTTTTGACAAGCTTGATATAGAGTTTTCTACAGGAATTAATATATTTATTGGTGAAAACGGCACTGGTAAAACCCACATATTAAAAGCTCTTTATGCCGCATGCGACATTACTAAAAGTAAAAAGAGTTATGCTGATAAAATTAATGATATTTTCTATCCTGCAAACAAGCAGATAGGAAGGCTTACAAAGCGCTCAAAAACCAGCAATAGCGGTTTTGTCGAAGTTAAGCGTAAAGTTGAAGAAAACCAGGAGATCTCTTTACGCCTGTCAATAACCAATCATACATTGTCACCTGATAAGGCAAAACTGACAGGCGCTACTAAACAGTGGATGGAATATCCCCTTGAATCTGTTTATATACCGGTCAAAGATATGATGGCCAATGCTTCGGGTTTCAGATCTTTATACGCAACAAGGAATATTCATTTTGAAGAGGTTTATGCTGATATAATAGACAGGGCTTTTCTTTCACCATTGAAAGGGCCGATTGATAAACCCCGTGAAAACCTGCTTGGAATTCTTCAGAAATCAATGGATGGTAAAGTTATATCAAAAAATGAAGAGTTCTTTCTAAAGAATAAACAGGGTGAGCTTGAGTTTACATTACTTGCCGAAGGTTACAGGAAGCTGGGGCTTCTCTGGCTTCTGATTCAGAATGGAACTCTTTTGAGCGGCAGCACTTTATTCTGGGATGAGCCTGAAACTAACCTGAATCCTGCTCTCATGAAAACTGTTGTAAATATACTTGTTGAATTGCAGAGACTTGGTGTTCAGATATTTGTTTCCACGCATGATTATGTTTTATTGAAAGAGTTTGATCTCGCTGTTTCAAGTGAAGATAATATTCTTTATCATAGTCTTTACAGAGATAAAAAGTCCGACGAGATTCTTCATTCGAAAAGCAGTTTATTCCAGGATATATCGCCTAATGTAATAGATGACACCTTTGGTTCTCTCATTGACCGTCAGATAAGCAAAGACATGGGGGGACTGGGTAAATGATTGTTGAAGCAGATGGATATAGAATAAATTTTACAGATGCGATAACTGCATTCAAGTTTGATGAAACTGATAATACTAAATCGACATATCATGGTGTAACGGCATTGAAAGCAGTAGATGTTATTGCTGAGTTTAATGATAATTATGTATTTGTTGAGATAAAAGATTATAAAAGACCGGAAGAGTTTGATGAATCTACCGGTGCTGATGGTAATGATGTTAAAGCAAAACATGATCAATTCAAATGGCTTAAAAATTATCTGAAATATAAATATCGTGACACTCTGCTGTATAGACATGCAGAAAACAAGGTAGATAAGCCAATTCATTATCTTTGCCTTATTAATTTTGACAGCGCATTAAATGTTAAAATGACTAAAAGTCTGAGGAGCGAGCTTCCTGTCGGGAGAAAAACTCTCAGGTGGACGAATGAAATTTCCAGAAGTTGTAATACTTTAAATCTGGCAAAGTGGAATGAATCATTTCCTAAATGGCCGGCGGAAAAGATATAAAATGTTCTTGATAAACAATTATTATTAAAAGGTCTGTATGAAAGAAACTCCCTCGTTTAAAGAAGACCATATTTCTCAGATTCCTGCATTACAGCTGCTCATAAATCTTGGATATGAGTATCTTACGCCTGCGGAAGCACTCGATGCCCGCGGAGGGAGAGCGTCAAATGTAATTCTTCACAATATACTTGATAAAAAACTTCGTGCAATAAACAAAATAAATTTCCGGGATGGGGTGTACGAATTTTCAAATAGCAATATAAATGCTGCTGTTGATGCGATCAAAAATGTTCATTTTGACGGCCTTGTGCGAACCAATGAATTAATATACGACATGCTTACCCTTGGCAAAAGTTTTGAAGAGACTATTCAGGGGAATACAAAAAGTTTTACATTAAACTATATTGACTGGAAAAATATTGAAAACAATATATTCCATGTAACAGAAGAATTTGAAGTTGAAAGAACTAATCATAAATCTACATGTCGACCAGATATAATCCTTTTTGTAAATGGCATACCTTTTATGGTTATTGAGTGTAAAAGACCAGATATTGATGATTCAATACACCATGCAATAAAACAGCATATAAGAAATCAGAATTCAGAACATATACCTTCTCTCTTTATCTATTCACAAATTCTTATGGCGGTCAATAAGAATGAGGCAAAATATTCTACAGTTGATTCAAAAGAAAAATACTGGTCTGTATGGAATGAAAAAATCTTTTCCGAAAATGAAGTTGTGAAGATTGTAAATACTCCATTAAATGATAATGTTAAAAATAAACTGTTTTCAGGTCGTTATAAATATGTTCAGGATTATTTCAATGAAATAGAGAAAGATGGTCGTCTTGTTACAGAGCAGGATAAGTCAATCTATTCAATATGTAAAAAAGAGAGATTGATGGAATTCTCATATCAGTTCATTGTTTTTGATAAGGGTCATAAAAAGATTGCCCGCTATCAGCAGTATTATTCAATTAAAAGGACTCTTGCCAGGGTCAAAACATTTGAAAAATCAAAAAAGAGAAATGGCGGTGTAATATGGCATACGCAGGGGAGTGGAAAGTCGCTTACCATGGTAATGCTTGCCAAGGCTCTTGTGCTTGATGATGAAATTAAAAATCCGCGGGTAGTTCTTGTAACTGACAGGGTAAATCTTGATGCTCAGATATGGGATACGTTCCGTCATTGTGGGCTTGAACCGGAAAAGGCAAGCACCGGGGCTAATCTCCTTGAGCTTCTTGAAAAAAACAAAACTTCTGTTATTACTTCAGTTATAGATAAATTTGAATCAGCTATTAATAAAAAGAAAAATGATATTGTGTCTGATAATGTTTTTGTCCTGGTTGATGAAAGTCACAGAAGTCAATACGGCAAAAACAATGTGATGATGCAACGCGTACTCCCTGACGCCTGCTATATCGGGTTTACAGGGACGCCTCTGTTTAAGAAGGACAAACATACTACAGATAAATTTGGCGGTTTCATAGATAAATATACAATAGATCAGGCTGTGAAAGATAAAGCTGTTTTATCACTTCTATATGAAGGGCGTCATATTATTCAGGATGTTAACCAGAAACCGATTGACACATGGTTTGAACGTGTTTGCGAGCCATTAAGCGAATTTGAAACAGCAGATCTAAAAAAGAAATACAGCAGGGTTGAGAAACTAAATAAAACAGATCAAACAATATATATGATTGCCTATGATATCAGTAAACATTATAGCGAAACATGGAAGGGAACCGGTCTTAAGGGGCAAGTCGCTACATCATCAAAGGTTGCTGCATTAAAATTCAAAAAGTTTATGGATGAAATGGGGAAGGTCTCAACTGAAGTTATTATCTCATCACCGGATAAACGTGAGGGATATATTGAGGTTGATGAAGAACCTGATGGAGATGTTCATAAATTCTGGAAAAAAATGATGGAGCGTTTCGGCAGTGAAGAGAAATACAATAGGGAATTAATTAGCGCGTTTGGTACTAACGGTGATCCTGATCTCCTTATTGTAGTTGATAAGCTTTTAACCGGATTTGATGAACCGCGAAATACAGTGCTTTATATAGCAAAACCTCTAACTGAGCATAATCTCCTCCAGGCAATAGCCAGAGTAAACAGGCTGTATGAGGGGAAAGATTTTGGATATATCATTGATTATCAGGGAATTCTCGGCGAGCTTGATAGAGCGCTGAACAGCTATACAGCGCTTGAAGGCTTTGATGAAGATGATCTTGAAGGCGCGCTTGTGAATGTCAGGGAGGAGGTAAACAAACTCCCCCAGAAATATTCAGAACTGATAGATATATTCAAAGGTATAAAGAACAGAAAAGATGAAGAGGAGTATGAACTTCTTCTTTTTGATGAAAGGCTTCGAAAACAGTTCTATGAAAAGCTCTCCGCGTATTCCCGCACACTCGGAGTAGCTGTCTCAACCAGAATATTCCATGAAGAAAATGACGACAAGCAAATTAAAAGTTATACTGATTCATTAAAATTTTATCAAAGTCTTCGTGCGTCTGTTAAAAGAAGATATGCTGAATCCATCGATTTTAAGGAATATGAAGCCAAAATACAGAAATTGTTAAATACATATGTGACTTCAGATGAAGTGATAAGGATTACAGAGCCTTTTAATATCTTCGATAAAGAGAATTTTCAGAAAGAGCTTGAACGTATAGAAGGTAAAGCCGCCCGTGCTGATATGATAGCTCATAGAATGAAAAAATCAATTGCTGAAAAAATGGAAGAGGATCCTGTTTTTTATAAAAAGTTTTCAAAACTTATTGAGGAAGCAATAAAGGATTACAGGGAGCACCGTATTGATGAGGCGGAATACTTTTTAAAAATGAAGGAAGCCCAGGAAGCATTTGTTAATCGTGAAGACAGTGATATGCCGGGTATATTAAAAAATCGTGAAGCTGCTAAAGCTTTTTACGGTATAGTTAGTGAAATATTATCCAAGAACGAATCAGATGATAAAATTAAAAATCTTTCCGCAAAAATTGGTATCGGTATTGATGATATAATTTTAAAAAACATAATCGTGGATTGGCATTACAAACAGGATATTCAGAACAGAATCATAAATGAAATTGAAGATTATCTGGCAGATCATCCTGACCTTAATCTTAATTACGATCAGATAGATATTATAATTGAAGCTGTTATGAATGTTGCTAAACGCAGGTATGCTCAATGAGCAGGTATGTGATTCAATATGGCGATGAAAAAATAATATATACAGTTGAAAGAAGCATAAGAAAAACTTTGGAACTCAGTGTTTTGCCCGATATGTCAGTTGTGGTAATAGCACCAGAAAATGCATTATTTGAAGATATTGAAAAAATTGTCAAAAAAAGAGCTCACTGGATTATAAAACAGCGGGATTATTTTAAACAGTTTGTCCCAAGAGAACCTCCACGTCAATATGTTAGCGGTGAAACTCACAGATACCTGGGGCGTCAGTATCGATTAAAGGTGACTGCATTAAAAGAAAATAATGTCAAACTTCAAGGTAAATTCATCTATATAAATTCCAGGAAAGGGAGCGATCCTGTCTTCAATAAAAAGTTATTATATAAATGGTATAAAGAACATGCTGAATTAAAATTTGATGAGATAATTGATCTATGCATGTTAAGACTAAAAAAATATGGTATAGAAAAACCTGATGTAACTATAAGAAAAATGATATCCCGTTGGGGTAGCTGTGATTCTGATAAAAGAAAGATAATATTAAACATTGAGCTAATAAAAGCTCCATCTCACTGTATTGAGTATGTAGTTATGCATGAACTATGTCATTTAAAATTTCCAGACCATGATAGCAGATTTTATAAATTTCTTACTCTTGTTATGCCTGACTGGAAGCAGAGAAAAGAACGCCTCGAAAAAGCCTTTATGTAAAGTTAAGATATTCAAAACATCAAAAATAGCTTGAAAAGGCTTATGTTAAACTTATTTTGACAGGTGTACTTTTATTTTTGTAAAGCAGGTTGACTGAATGAAAAACGTTCATGTGCTGATTTTATCTGTATTTTTATCTGTATTTTTATCCATTGCTCCCCATGCATCAATTGCTGCAGGACTTATGCATGGCAGTGGTAACCCTGCTTCAATAGGGAAAGGCGGCACTGGTGTTTCAGGTTTTGGAGCGACCTACTTTAATATCAATCCAGCAGCTTTGGCAGCAGAGGAGAGATTTTATTTCAGCACAGGTTTTGGGTCTTTGGACATGGATTATATTTTTTCAGATTCGATCTTTGCCCTTCCCACATCCTATGGAGTGATTGGAGGGAATTTTAAATACTTTTCCAATGATGATATGGATGAAAAATTTAAGAGCTATGGTTTTTCTATTGGAATGGGTAAAAATATAACTTCAAGCCTGATTTTTGGCATGATTTTAAAGGGCATGCAGAGCGATAATCATGGAGGCAACTTTTATACAGGTATAGGTCTTGGTGCTATGTACAAACTGAAGGGTCAGAGCAGAGCCTCAGGTTTCGGGTTTTTCGATCCTGTTATAGGGGTGTCATCTGACCTGGGATATTTTTCAGATAAAAGCACGGACCTGAATTCTATAAACGCAGGCTACAGCTTTGCTTTTTATAAAAATGATTATTCTACATTGAGGTTTTATAATGATCTTTCTGCAATTAACAGGTTAAAAAGCTGGCCTCTTAAGTTTGGCCTGGAATCCCTGTTTATGAAGAAATTTATAATTCGCGGTGGAGCGCTTCTCCCTGAAGAGTATGATTACATGTCATGGACAGCAGGTGCCGGATATATTTTTACAGGGACTGGTTATAATGCTTCACTGGATTACTCTTTCGCATATTCGGAGAAAAAAGGTGTAAGTCATTTTGCAGGGATCTCATTAAACTATGGCACCCTTGATATTGATCCGCCCAAAACATCCATTAAACCGGATTTGAACTACATATCTCCTAACTATGATGGCAATCAGGATTATTTAATTTTTTCTACAGGGGTAGAGGATAAGAGCCTTATTAAGGGATGGAAACTGGAAATTTTAAATGAAGCTGATTCTGTAGTAAGGGAGTTTCGTATAATAGAAAGGGACATTGAGGATAAGCTGACTTTTAGCTCCTTCTTTACCAGGCTTATAAGCAGGAAGGAATCAATGGTTGTTCCTACAGGGATACTCTGGGATGGGAGTGATGGGAAGGGGAACATTTTGCCTGATGGAAATTATAAGTATTATTTTTATGCCTGGGATTCCAGGGAAAACATCTCTCCTGTTAAAACAGGAACTGTTGTAATAGACACAGTGTCTCCTGAAGTTTCCCTTAATCCAAGGTCATATATTTTTTCACCTAATGATGACGGGAACCTGGATTTTTTAATTATTGATCAGCATATTAAAACTGATCCTGGGGATTTATGGTTTGCATCTATTAAAAATTCGCAGGGTAATGAGGTTATGTCATATCAATGGGAAGGGATGGATGTGCCTGTAAAATTTCAATGGGATGGCAGGGATGATAGAGGAAATCTCCAGCCTGACGGTCTTTACTATTATTCTATTTCTTCAAGGGATAGAGCAGGTAATACTGCTGCAAGTGAGGTAAAGGAGATAACGCTCACAACGCAAATGGAGATAGCGGATATACGATTATCTGAAGAGTATTTTTCTTACAGGAACAGCAAATTAAAGGGGCTTCGTTTTTTCCCTGATTTGTCAGAGAGGGAGGGTCTTGTAAGATGGGAAATAGAAATCGCCTCTGCAGAGGGAACTTCGGTTAAAAATATTGCAGGTGCAGAAAATCTTCCTGCCTTTGTTGACTGGGATTGTTTAGATGATGAGGATAAGGTGCTTCCTGATGGAGAATTTTTTGTAAAATTTAAGGCCTGGTTTGTAAGTGGCAACAACCCTGAATCCTTTGGTAAAAAAATAATTTTTGATAGCACTCCGCCCCGGTTTTCTATTGCGCATGAACCGGAACTTTTTTCTCCTGACAATGACGGGGAGAATGATTTGCTTATTATAAAAATCAAGTCTTCAGATAATACCGGAATTAAAGGATGGGAGTTGAAAGTTTTTAATGAAAGCAGAGTGCTTTTTAAATCGTTTTCAGGCACTGGTGCACCGCCAAAAGAAATAGTCTGGGATGGCATAGGTGACTCAGGGGAACTGGTTGAATCAGCATCTGATTATGTAATGGAGCTGGTCTGTTTTGATTTTGCCGGGAACCTGTCAGATAAGGCAGTTGATAAATTACCAGTGGATATTCTTGTTGTTGTAACTGAAAGAGGGCTTAAAATGCGCATAAGCAATATTGAGTTTGCCTTTGGAAGTGCAGCACTGGGAACAAGGGGAAAGAATATTCTTGATAGGGTTGCTGTTATTCTTGAAAAGTACAGCCGCTATAATGTTGTTGTTGAGGGTCATACTGATGATGTTGGGACTGTTGATTATAATCAGAAGCTTTCAGAACAAAGGGCTATGTCAGTAAGGGATTATCTGGTCAAGCAGGGTGTGGATATTTCAAGACTGGAATATGCAGGTTTAGGGGAGAGCATGCCTTTTTATCCAAATACAAATGAGGAGAACAGAAGGAGAAACCGGAGAGTGGAATTTCTTTTGTTAAAGAAACAGGATTAGAGAATGAATATTTTTTTTACAGACCTTGACGGGACTCTGCTTGACCATGACACATATAGTTTAGAAGGATCTCTTGAAGGTATTGAGCATCTTAAAAAAGCAGGCATACCCCTTGTTCCTGTTACAAGTAAAACATTTGATGAAGTGCGCGGATTAATGGATTTTTTAAACCTTAAAAGTCCCTTTGTTTTTGAAAATGGTGCAGGCATGGGAATCTATTCTGAAAAAAGTGGATATGAATATATTCTGCAAAGTCCAGGTATTGAGTTTTTAAGAGGATTAGTTCCCCTGGTTTCAAAATTTTTTAGCAGCAATATAAATGTTCTTAATTTTGTTTCTCCTGAAGAGTTGAATGAGCTTACAGGACTTGGACTGGAAAGTTCAAAGCTTGCTTTAAAAAGAAAGGGTTCCCTGTTTTTTTTGCCTGTAGAGAAAATAGAATCTGACATGGCTGTGATGGAAAAACTTAATGTGTCTTTATCCTCTTTTGGGGCAAAAGTTACAAAGGGAGGAAGATTCTATCATTTAATTTATCCTGATTGTGGCAAGGATTATGGTGTAAAAAAAATTATTGAATTTTATAAAAATAATGGAAAGGGTCCAGGGATAACAGGGGCAGCAGGGGACACATTTAATGATATTTCCATGCTGAAAGAGGTTGACTATCCCTATATTGTGAAAAAAATTGACGGAACCTGGATTGATACAAAATTCAAAGTTGTTAAGACAAAAGGTACAGGGCCTTTTGGATTTACTGAAGCAGTAAAAGATTTTTTAATCAGAATAGCAGGATAAAATGGAACAGTTGAAGGAACTTTTATATTCATTAGGTGAGTTATTTATGCGCCTTGTGAACAGGATTTTTTCCTGGTTTTTAGGCCTTGAATTTTTTAATCAGGCCATTATTGTTAATAGTATAACGGCCTTTTTCGCTGTTTTGCTCCCTATTGCAAAATACAATATTTTTGAAACATGGTTTGAAATTAATAATTCCCAGGCTGTTTATATGATAGGTATTGTTTTTATTATGATTGCAACGATGTATGTGCCTGTGACAGTGGCATTTGCTGTAAGAGTTGTGGTAAATGTCTGGTATCTTTTGTGGCTTATTATAGTTTCTGCAACAGGGAGTATTTCATATGCACCTTATGAGCTCAGCATCGGGTATTTTTTTAATATTGCAGCGCCTGTGATTTTTTTAATTTTGTCAGGCTTGTACTATTTTTCAAAAAGGTGACAGGTTTATTATTTTTGTAACCTGCCCTGAATTTTGCTATCTATTTATAAGAATGTTTTAAATTTATATGGACTTGATTTGTTTCAATGCCCCCGGGTATTTTTTGAGTATTATTTTAAAATATTTCAGCATAATATAACTATTTGAATGTAGTTTAACCTATGATATAAAAATAATTAACAAAAGTAAAAAACAGTAATAAAAAGGAGAATGGTAAAAATGAGTAAAAAACAATTTCAAACGGAAGTTAATCAGCTTCTCCATCTCATTATTCATTCACTCTATTCTCATCAAGAAATTTTCTTAAGAGAATTAATCTCAAATTCTTCAGATGCACTTGATAAGCTCAAGTTTCTGAACCTTACTGATGAGAACTATAAGAGTATAGATTTTGATCCGAGAGTTGATATTAGCTTTAATGCGGATGAAAAAACTATTACAATAAGTGATACTGGAATAGGGATGAATGAAGAGGATCTGGATTCCAATCTTGGCACAATAGCCAATTCAGGAACAAGAAATTTTATAAAGAATCTTACCGGAGATGCAAAAAAGGATTCCAGCCTTATTGGCCAATTTGGAGTGGGCTTTTATTCCTCTTTTATGGTCGCTGATAAAGTTGAGGTTTTAACCAGAAAGGCAGGAGAGGATAGCGCATACATCTGGATAAGCGATGGCAAGGGCGAGTATGAAGTACAAAAGGGAGAGAGAGAGAGTCATGGTACTACAATAAAGCTTTTTCTTAATAAAGATGGTGAGCAGTTTGCAAGCAGATGGTCTATTGAGGGTGTGATTAAAAAATATTCCAATCATGTTCCTTTTCCCATATACATGCATTATACTGATTCAAAATTTGAAGGGGAAGGAGAGAACCGGAAAGAGTTAAAAGAAGATAAGGTTGAACAGGTTAACTCAGCTTCTGCTCTATGGAAAAGAAACAAGAGTGAGCTTAAAGAAGAGGACTATTTTGAGTTTTATAAGCAGATTGCTCATGAGATGGAAGATCCTCTTTTATATATGCATACAAATGCAGAAGGCACACTTGATTATTCAACTTTATTTTATATCCCTTCAAAAGCTCCCCTTGATCTTTTCAGGGCTGATTACCAGGCAGGTGTTAAGCTTTATGTAAAAAGGGTTTTTATCACTGATGATGAAAAGGAGCTTATGCCTACTTATCTGAGATTCGTAAGAGGTGTTATTGATTCTGAAGATTTGCCTCTTAATGTGAGCAGGGAGATTCTTCAACATAACAGGATAATGGCAAAAATAAAATCTTCATCTGTTAAGAAGATTTTAAACGAGCTTGAGAGCCTTAAGAATAAGGACAGAGATAAGTATAACACTTTCTGGAAGGAATTTGGCATTCCCATGAAAGAGGGGCTTTACCAGGATTTTGAGAACAGGGAAAAGCTGCTTGATCTGGCTATGTACAAATCAACAAAATCAGAATCATTTACTACCTTTGCTGAATATGTAGAGCGTATGGGGCCTGATCAGAATGCGATCTACTATATAACAGGCGAAAAGGAGAATGTTCTTAGAAACTCCCCTCTTCTTGAAATGTACAAAAGCAGAGATGTTGAAGTGCTGATCCTTGATAATGAAATTGATGAAATAGTAATATCTACTGTTCCCAAGTATAAGGATTTTGATTTAAAATCAGTAAACAGAAGCGATGCTGCCAATGATTTAAAAAGTGATGATGACAGGGACAGGGAAAAGAAAATTGAGCCCCTTGTGAAAAAAATAAAAGAGAAGCTTGGCGATAAAGTAAAGGATGTAAAGGCAAGTACAAGGCTTAGTGATTCGCCCTCATGTATTGTTGCTGATGAAAACGATCCCACTGTGCAGATGCAGAGTATTTTAAAAGCAATGGGCCAGGGGAATTTGCCTGACTTTAAGCCTATTCTGGAGATAAATCCTGATCATGAAATAATCATGAAGCTGGAAAATAGTGAGGATGAGTCTTTAATTGAAGATGTAAGCTTTCTTCTTTTGGAGCAGGCCATGATAGTTGAGGGAGTGGAGATAAAAGATCCTAACCAGTTTGTAGCAAGAATGAACAGGGTCATAAATAAAGTAGTGTAGTTATTATTCCCGGCTGGCAATTTATGCCAGGCCGGGATAGTTTATATTTAGCAGAGGAGCCTTTTATGGCTGATAGTTTTATTGATATAATCAGGAACAAGAAAGCCCGTTTTGAATATGAAATTCACGATACCTATGAGGCAGGTGTGGTGCTTCGCGGTACTGAAGTTAAATCAATACGCCTTAGAAAAGTGAACATACAGGAGTCCTATGCAAGGATTAAGGACGGTGAAGTTTTTATTGTGGGCATGAATATTTCTCCCTATGAAATGGGAAACAGGTTTAATCATGAAGCCCTTAGGGAAAGAAAACTTCTTCTTCATAAACATGAAATAAGGAAGCTTATAGGCAAGCTTAATGAAAAAGGCTATACTCTTGTACCTTTGAGATTGTACATTAAAAATGGAAAGGTGAAAATTGAACTGGGTCTTGGTAAAGGTAAGGCTGTTTATGATAAAAAGAAAGCCATACAGGATCGGGACATGAAAAGGGATATGCAGAGGGATATAAAAAAGTATGTGTAATCAGCCCTTTATAAGGGGCGGCCAAGGATTTCCTAAAGAAAAAATTTCATTCCGTGTGTATGGAAAATAATAGAACTTTCCCCAAATATCCGGAATGCACTTCATTTATAATTATTGAATTTCCAGCACCTGCTTTGTCATTTCAGGTATTTTAGAGAATAGCTCTTCAAGCTCATCGTTTTTTATTCCAGCTGATTCAAGTGCATCACTGCTTAGCTGATGAAATAATCCGTCACTCCCTATGCCTATTCCTGCCATAACACTTATTGTATTTGCTATATGAACAATGGATACTTCCTGTTTGAATTCCTTTGGAGCGTTTTCCGGTTCAGAATAAAACCTGGCAATAGCTTTTAGAACAGGAGGGAAATTCCATTTTTCGAGAATTTTTTCACTTATCTCCTGATGGCTGTATCCCATTATAGCTTTTTCAGCTTCACTGAAAGTGCAGCCTTTTGTGTTGATTTCATTCATTATATCATTGTAGGTATTTTGAACAAATATAGCTAGTACTGTTTTACCTATATTGTGTATAATCCCCCCTGTAAAGGCTATATCTGCAATATCCTTGCGGTTTTTCAAAAGAGCGATTTTTTTTGCCAGGGTTCCTACAAGAAGCCCCTGCTTCCATAGCTCTCCTTTAGCAAGGTCATATCCAATAACAAACTTGTCAAGGAGTGGTTTTGCTGTTACTACCATAACAATATTTGTTACTTCTTTTATGCCAAGTATTACAATTGCCCTGTCAATTGAGCTTATCTCTTTTCCTTTGCTAAAGTATGCTGAGTTGCATAGTTTTAGAATATTGGTAGTCATGGCTTGATCTTTTGAGATTTCCTCTGCTACAGCTTTAAAGGAAACATTTGGATCATTTACCATATTCAGGATTTTAGTAGCAACTTCCGGAATCGTGGGGAGTCCTGCAATATTGTTTATGATGCTTTCTATTCTTTGTTTTATATGTGCGTGCATTTAAAATACTCCGGGCTTTATATCAAACCTTATAATACATTTTTTCTTTTCCGGCAGCTTTTATTTTCATGCGCCCGTCATCAAGAAAAAAATCTATGACCCGGCCGGTATTCCCGCCGGTATCCTCTGCTAAAAGAGGTATTTTAAGCTGTTCAAGAATTTTTTTAGTTTCCTCAATGTTTCTGTCTCCAATCTGCCCTAATGTTACGCTGGATTGAAATTTGAACATGGAGGCTCCGCCAGCGATTTTTGCTGACATGTTATCTCTTGTGCAGCCTTCTTTTAATAGTCTTTTTACAAGTAGTGGAATTGCTGTATCAGCGTATTTTTCAGGGTTAGCGCCATTTGTGGTATCAAGGGGGAGAAGAATGTGCGCAAGCCCCCCTATTTTTTTTATCCTGTCGTAAATACAAATACCTATACAGCTTCCAAGGATTGTACGCATTATTGAAGGATTTTGTCCTATCCTGACCTGCGCAACTCCAACATTTATTAGTGTCTGGTTCATGCCCTATTCTCTGAATCCAATTTATTATCACTAGTATAGATATAACAAATTATTAGTTTGTCAAGGGATATAGTTTTTTTTCAAATATTTTTTTGTTTATGTTTTTTAATAGCTGAAGTTAAAAATATTGGATGACACGGGCTTTATAATTTGATATATTTAAAAAAAGTTGTGCAAAGGTGTAAAGTTCTGGATTAATATTTGGAATAAGCTGTTCTTTTTGCTCGGAACAATCCGGGAAGCGGGGTGCAGTATGAAAATAGCAGTTGCAGGAGGGCTTGGCTTTACCGGAACCTATCTTGTGCCTCGTCTTATTAAGGCAGGGCATGATGTAACTGTTTTTGACAGTAAAAAAGAATCGGAATTTGCTTTTGAAGGAGCCTGTTATGTGAGGGCTGATCTGATGAAAGAGGGTTCGTGGCAAAAGTTTATTGCTAAGAATGAAGTGATAATCAATCTTGCAGGGGCTAATATTTTTCAGAGGTGGAGTGATAAAAAAAAGCAACTTATTTATAACAGTCGCATACAAACTACAATGAATATTGTAAATACTCTTCCTCTGGAAGGAGGTGAGGTAAAGGTTTTGATCAATGCTTCAGCAGCAGGTTTTTACGGGTTTCATAAGGATGAGATTATTGATGAGGCTGTTCCAGCAGGAAAGGATTTTTTGGCAGGAATTTGTAAAGACTGGGAAAAGGAGGCTTTAAAAGCAGCAAATAAGGGGGTTCGCGTGGTTCTTTGCCGGTTTGGAACGATTTTTGGTAAAGATGGAGGAGCTTTTCCCAAGTTGAGAAAAATTTTCAGGCTTTTTATGGGAGCCAGGCTCGGTTCAGGGAAGCAGTGGTTTCCCTGGGTACATATTGAAGATGTGGCGCAGATTTTGATAAGAGCCTTTGAAGACGAGTCAATGGAAGGGCCCTATAACTGTGCTGCTCCAGGGGGAGTGACCAATAAAGAACTCACCAGTATAATAGCCAATGCTCTGGAGCGTCCTGTTATTATCCCATTTGTGCCTGGCATAATTTTAAGGGTTATTTTTGGGGAGTTTGGATTATCAATAGTTAAGGGGCAGAGGGTTGTTCCTGTAAAATTGCTTAAAGAGGGCTATAATTTTAAATTTCCCGAATTAAAAGCTGCTCTTGAAGACCTGGTGAAATAGCTGATCATATATGAAGGAAATTAATATTGACAAATGTGACCCTATTTTTAGGGTATTACTTTAATTTCAGTAATATAAGAAAGTTGTGCTGTTTTGCTTTCAATATTTTAATAAATTGAAATCGAGTATTGTAATAATACAGAAAATAAATTCTAAAAGAGGTATATCCGATGAAAAGAACATTTCAGCCAAGCAAGTTAAAAAGAAACCGGAAACATGGATTTAGAGCCAGGATGGCAACAGCTGAAGGTAGAAAAGTTCTCATGA
>CAYTLM010000014.1:0-19588 GCA_964438485.1 uncultured Leptospirales bacterium
ATTAAAAAATGATGACTTAAACAAGGCAACGCTTTCTCCTTCTATGTAAAAGCGTACAGTAAAACCTTGTTTAATTCTGACTAAGTATTGATAACTATAAATTGGGAATGGGAGATAATCTTCCATTCCCATAATCATGATTACAAGATTAACAGGATTTACAATATATTCACTCTTACTAAATCATGGAAATCCTTTAATCCCCATAATCATGGTTCAAAGATTATGCTTAAAAGTACATCTTTAACTTTTTGCAGCATCTCATCTGTAAAATCCAGGTGTGTTACAAACCTTATAGTTTGTGGTCCAAATATAAGAGCCTTAATATTATTTTTATTAAGAGTTTCAATAAACACAGTATCCTTAATTTTATTATTCAATTTAAAAATAAGAATATTTGTCTGTACCGGATATACCTCATCAATATAATCCAGGGTTGAAAGGAGCTCCCCCATCTGCCTTGCTCTAAGATGATCCTCTTTAAGCCTGCTTATATTATTATCAAGGGCATATATTCCTGCTGCTGCAAGAAAACCTGCCTGCCTCATGCCCCCGCCCATTACCTTTCGCACCCTCATCGCTTTTTTGATAAAATCGGAATTCCCAAGAAGAAGAGAACCCACAGGTGCACCAAGACCCTTTGAAAGACATATTGATATTGAATCAAAAACCTTTCCATAATCTGCAGGCTTTTCCCCTGTTTCAGCAAGGGCATTAAATATTCTTGCCCCATCAAGGTGGAAGCCTATGTTTTTCTCTTTGCAGATTAATCCTATTTTTTTTATTTCATTAAAATCCCAAAAAGCGCCTCCACCCTTGTTTACTGTATTTTCAACAGCCACAAGTTTTGTAACAGGCCTGTGAATATCATCATCGCAGATGGCAGCCTTAACATCATCTGCCCCAAACCTTCCCCTATCCCCTGAAAGAAGCGCCACAGATGCACCTGATGTTTTAGCAATACCTCCGCCTTCGTAATAATATATATGTGCAACCTTATCGCATATCACCTCATCCCCTGGTTTAACATGAACGTTAATTGCAATCTGATTTGTCATTGTCCCACTGGGACAATAGAGGGCTTTTTCCATACCAAAAAGGGCAGCAGCCTTTTCCTCCAAAGCATTTACCGTAGGATCCTCTTTAAAAACATCATCTCCAACTTCAGCTTTCATCATTGCCTCAAGCATAGCTAAGGTTGGTTTTGTAACAGTGTCGCTTCTTAAATCAATCATAGGAAATTCCTCGCTGATAAAATATTAATAATGATATTTTAAAACTATATAGATAATATACTTGACAAAACGATTACATTTTCATTATATTAATAGTAATCCATATCAATGGAGGTGGATGGCTAAGCCATCGGGCCCGGAAGGGCCTTTTTTGTATTCTTATGGCAATATTTTTTTACCATATAACCGCTTTCCATCCCTGTCATATTTATCTTGCAAAATATGTATAATCTTATCCCCAAAGGGACGCTTCTTCTCTTCGCTAAGACCTTTTTCTATCAATATTTCCCTTCTGCTTGGATGAGCTAATAAATCTGCTAATTGCAAACCAGATATATTATTAATCTTTGATTTAACTTTAATCTCTTTACTCGTTAACACTCTGCCAGCACGTGAGGGATCAATATAATTCGTTCCTTCATTCATTATCTTACGGAATGATTTCTTTAACCTCATATCTTCTTTTCCACCTCTTGATTCTGCCATAACATCACCCTGGAAATTATTCCTTTCCAAAAATAAAACAAACCTTTCTACAAGGATAGCCATACAATAATGGTACGGATCATATCTCCATGTTGAATACCTTTCTATATGTTCTTTCTTATCCATTAAAACAGTCAATACTGCATATGGTACATCTTTTATTATATCAAGCAACTCTCCATCAAAACGGGTACGGACATTTGTATCGCGTAACGAACCAAAGGGTTGTTTGCCGCCAAGCATTTCCTTACGATGAAATATAACAGGTTCATCTGGATGATGGCCAAAATAACGTTCTTTAATACTTTCAAAGGCAGGGTGAAGATTATCTTTAACAACAGAAAGAGATATAATAACTCCAGTAAGACTGAGGAACCGATGATTTGGATTATCAGTATTAGCAAGATCAGGGTTTCCAACCTCATCAACATACATCCTGTATTTATCTATTCCACCAATCATAGGAAATTCCTCTGCTTACTTTATTCATCACTAATTTTTATATCCGGGTACAGTTTTACCATGCACTCTGGACATATTGTATGAGTAAATTTCATGTCCTTATTTTTATGAAGATATTCCTCTATGGAAGTCCAGTTTTTCTTTTCCATTGGTTTTTCGTCATTTATTCTAATTTTTTTACAATTCCCGCATATAGGCAGGAGCTTTTCCAGTTCTCTTATCCTTTCCCCTGCTATTTTAAGTTCCCTTATTTTATTGTAAAGACTCAAGGTCAAAATCGCTGATATAAATGCAAAGAGGGTAATGATAATTGCCCGGATAATAGCACTATTTTTTTCTGATCTTCTCTGAAGCGAATTTACAGATTCAGTAATTTTTTCCAACAGGATTTCGTTTGTAACACCTGTATATTCAAGAGGTTTTTTATTTCCTGTGGATACAAACCTCTTAATCAATTCCTCCTCTGGCTCCCAAATCTCCTTAACCTTTAGCAGCTTTGACATTACATCCCTGTCTTTAAGTTTTGGCAATACCCGCAACTCTTGAGCATCAAGGCTCACTGGAGCCGGGCCTCCATTTGTCAAAGCCTCCAGTGTTTGAGAAAACAAATCCACAGATTTCATTATGCTTTCAGACGATATGTTTCCATATTCAAGAAGAAGGATCTCCTTTGCTATTTTCTGGGAAAGCATCCTTTGACGACCTGCAAGGTTTATTCTTACAGCATCATCCTTTTGAATGCTGCTGTAATAAAAGGCTAAACTAATAAGCATTGCAAAAAACAAAATTGCTAATGTATATGACATCAATACAGGTCTATTTATTTTCATTTCTTTACCGCCTGATTTTCAATAAAAAGTTAATACTATATATAACAATGTCAATTTTTTGATCTATTATTTATAGTATTTTATTTTGCTTTAATTTTTTATTTCAAAAAAAAAGGGGTCAAAAAGACCCCCCTTTTCATAAAATATAAAAAAATATATCTTTTAAAGCATTTCTGCTACACTGGAACCTGTTTTTTTGGCTTCTTTAATTATAGTTTCAATGCAATCTTTAACAGTAGGCACATCATGAACAAGACCACAGCACTGTCCAAGGAGCTGCACGCCTTTTTTATCATAATCGCCCTCTTCTGTTGCTGCCTGGATTTTATCAAAAGCAGTAGCCATGTGTGCTAGTGTCATCATTTGAGTAGGCTGGGCAAGCATCCCAAGCATTACCTTCATAAGGGGAAGATCCAGAGACTTTGCAATTCTTGGTCCAACTATTGCAGCATGAAAAAGATTCATTCCTTTTTTTATGGATTTTTCAGCTGATTTTGATTTAAGAACACGACACCATAGACCGTCAAATCTGTCAGAGTAAAGAGTATCCTCAACACCTGCTTCAATGTGTGCCTGGATGGTTCTTTCATGCACAGGACTTTCCTTTGTTGTAGCAAGCCTTGTTCCCATTGCAACACCATCTGCCCCAAGAGCTAAAGCTGCAACAAGCCCCTGGCCTGTAGCAAAACCGCCTGAAGCTACAATAGGCACATCAACCTTCTCTCTCATTGAAGGAATAAGACAAAGGTTTGCAACCTTGCCGCCATGAGCAGCAGCTTCATAACCAGTTACCTGGAGAGCATCAACACCGCCAGCTACAGCTGAAAGAGCGTGCTTCTCATTAACTACTGTTTGAATAACCTTTCCACCATAACCATGAACCCTTTTCACAATATTATCAGGCTTGCCCAATGAAACGTTGATTACAGGAACCTCCATATCCATGAGAACTTCGGAGTTTTCCTTTGCCCCTGGCATAAGCAGTGTAACACCTGCACCAAAGGGTTTGTCTGTAAGCTCTCTGATTCTTTTTACTGCAGCCTCAGTATCCTTTGTTGAAAGAGGCCCTGTGGCAAGCCATCCTATTCCACCTGCATTACATACAGCTGCAACAAGCTCAGGTGTACTTATCCAGCTCATCCCTGGAAGTATTATAGGATATTTAATCCCGAATAGTTTTGTTATTCTGGTTTTCATTTATTATATCTCCTCATATTTAAAAAATTCATTCAATTTCTTCCTTCAAAAAGTTTATTGCTTCTTCAAACCATTTTATATGCCCTGACTCAAAATTAATACCCATCCTCAAATTCAAATAACGGTATTTCCCTTTATCGGGAAGTTTTTTTACATCACTAAAAAATGTTTTTTCATATTCTTTGTAAAGCTTGAGTTTTTCAGAGTGTTCTTTTTTTAGCCTCTCCAGCTCCTCAATAAGAATATTCTTAGGAACAAGAAAGCCCACATACATCTTTACCAGCATATCCTCTTTAATAGGCGTAGGCTTGGATGGAAGGGCAATCCACTCTACAAGAACTTTTCGTCCTTTGTTTGTAATAAAATAAAGTTTTTTGTTTGGCCTGTCCTTCTGCTTTACTATTTCAGATGTGACAAGACTATCCCTTTCCAAACGGGCCAGCTCTCTATATATTTGCTGATGGGTTGTTTTCCAGTAAAACCCCACTGAACTGTTAAACTCCTTTGCTAAATCATAACCGCTTAAAGCCCTATCCCGCCCCACCAGGGTGGCAAGTATTGAATGTGCCAATGCCATTTTTTATTTCATTTTCTCCGCTGTTTTAGCAACATGCTCCTTTGCTTCCTTAACCATACGATCAATAAGCTCCTTGCATGTGGGAATATCATGAACAAGACCAACAGACTGTCCCATCATCATTGGTGCCAAATCAACATCACCCTGCTCCCATGCCTCCTTTACCTTTTTGCCTGACATAAGAGGAATAAGCTTATCAAATCCGCAGTTTTGAGCTTCAAGCGCAAGGATTTCCTCAACGCACTTGTTTTTTATGGCTCTTCCCTGAAGGTTAAGGGTTTTGCAAATAAGCGTAGTTTCATGCTCCTGCCTTTTTATCAGCTCCTGCTTGATATTGTCATGAACCTCACACTCCTGAGTAGCAACAAATCTTGTTGCCATCATAACTCCCTCTGCTCCAAGTGTTAATGCAGCTGCCATGCTTCTTCCATCAGCAATACCGCCTACAGTTACTACAGGAACCCCAAGCTCATCAACAATCCTCGGTGTTAAAACCATTGTGGTTACATCATCATCAAGGGGATGGCCTCCCTCTTCTATACCTGCTGCATATATTCCGTCATAACCTGCTGCAATTACATGCTTTGCATGACGAACAGCGCCCACTTTATGGAAAAGTTTTACTCCTGCTTTTTTAAGCTTTTCAATATATTCAGGACCACATGCTCTATGTATTGGAGTACCTGAGATTTCAAGCCCTGCAACCTTTTCCTCAGCACATACATCAAGATACATTTTATGATGCTCACCTGTTACATGAATAGATGGAAGAATAGTAACATTAACCATAAAGGGTTTATCAGTTAACTTTCTCGTTTCCTCTATTGCCTTGCGAAACTCTTCAATTGTAGGGTAATTTGCAGCAGTAAGGTTTCCCAGGCCACCTGCATTAGAAATAGCAGCACATAGCTTTGAAGTACAAAGCCACATCATTGCACCGCATATAATCGGATACTCCACGCCAAACATTTCAGTAATTCTGGTTTTCATACAAAACTCCTTTTTTTCAAAATCTTGAGACAAAATAAAACATAAAATTCCCTGACTATTCAACTTGTTGCATAGTCTATTTTAAGAGTTAAATGTCAAGAATTATTAAAAGCAGAAATATAAAAATACCTGTGACACATCTGTTCCTGTACTTTTTTTTAAAAATAAGTATTTTTACAGCATTTTCTTTGAAAATTCTCAATTTCATATTACAATAGGAAAAGGTATCTAAACAAAAAACATGAAAAATATATTTAAACTGGAGGTTTAAAATGGTTTCTGGAGGAACAGCTATATTGATTTTGCTCCTTGCAGTTGCAATTATCATCTTTTTAACTGCAAAATTTAAAATGAATGCCTTTATTGTTCTTATTCTTGTTTCCTTTTTCTATGGTATTCTTGTAGGTATGCCACTTGCTGATATTATTACAGCAATCAGAAACGGTTTTGGTGGGACCCTGGGATACATAGGGATTGTAATTGTTGCTGGTACCATTATAGGGACAATTCTGGAAAAAACAGGTGCTGCTCTGGCAATGACAAACTCCATACTTAAACTCGTTGGTAAGGAAAGATCTCCCCTTGCAATGAGTATTGCAGGGTATATTGTTTCCATACCAGTATTCTGTGACTCTGGATTTGTTATTCTTTCACCACTTAACAAATCCCTAGCAAAGGAGAGTGGCAAGTCAATGGCTGTTATGGCTGTTGCCCTTTCCACTGGACTTTATGTAACCCACTGCCTTGTTCCACCAACACCAGGACCTATTGCTGCTGCTGGAATTTTAAATGCAGATCTGGGCATGGTAATAGGACTGGGTCTTTTAGCAGCAATCCCGGGAATGCTGGCTGGTTATTTCTGGGCAATATTATTTGCTAAAAGATATTATATCGAGCCTCAGGTTGATCCAGCATATGAAGAGCTTCAAAAACAACGGGAAAAACTTCCGTCAGCATTTCTTTCGTTTTTACCAATTGTAGTCCCAATTATCCTTATTCTTCTCAAATCTGTGGCAAGCTATCCCACAAAGCCTTTTGGAGATGGAACTGCAAAAATATTCTTTAACTTTATAGGTGACCCTGTAACAGCTCTTATCTTAGGGGTTTTCCTGGCTCTCCTTCTTGTAGGAAAAAATGATTTAAATGAAGCTGTAAGCGGCTGGATGGGAGAAGGTGTAAAAAACGCAGCGCTTATACTTGCAATTACAGGGGCTGGTGGAGCATTTGGGAAGATATTATCTGAATCACCAATGACTACCTTTATTGGAGAATCAATGTCAGGAATGAGCCTGGGGATATTTCTACCCTTTCTAATAGCTGCTGCTATAAAAACAGCCCAGGGTTCATCAACAGTTTCAATTATTACCACAGCCTCAATTATGGCTCCTCTTGTTGCATCCCTGGGGCTTAATCCAGCTCTTACAGTTCTTGCAATAGGTTCAGGAGCAATGACAGTTTCACATGCCAATGACTCCTATTTCTGGGTTGTGTCACAGTTCAGCGACATGGAGCCTAATATCGCATACAAGGCCTATACATCAGCAACACTTGTACTGGGCATTGTATCTATAGTATCAGTATTTGTACTTTCTCTGTTTGTGGGGTAAAATAAATATTTAGTATCACATAATTATATTTCAGGGACTGTATAAAAATTCAAATTTTATACAGTCCCGAATAATTTCCAGACAAAAGAAAGAGGAGAACATATAGGTGATAATAGACAAAATATACAACAGGCTTGCCATGAATTCCCTTATTTCAGGAGATTATAATAAAGCAGAAAAATATTTTAAAAAAGCAATGTCTATTAACTCAAGCAAAGAGGGTATTAATTATAACTGTGCAGTTGCAATGATGGGCACAAAAAAATTTGATGAAGCAGAAATCTGCCTACATAAAGAAATGGAAATTTCAGGCAAATCCTACAACATCCTTAAAACCATTTCAGAGCTTTACTATATTTCAGGGCAGAGAGAAAAAGCAACAGACTTTCTCAAAAAGACGCTTGAAAAATGTCCTGATGAAAATGAATCTGCCTTATTAAAAAATAAGATAAAAATTAGCACTGATGAAAAAATATACAAAAAGAGTCTTAAAGCCCTGGACCTCTTTGAAAAAGGAACAGCTTTTTTAAACCAGGGAGAATGGGAAGAAGCAAAAAACAGTTTTTTAAAAGCCCTTGATTTTGATAAGACAAATCCCCTTATTTACAACAACCTTGGTTTTATAAGCATGATGAAAGATAAAAAATATTTTGAAGCAAGAGAATTTTTTAAAAAAGCCCTGAAGCTATCAAACCTCCCTATAATAAAGCAGAACCTTGACAAAGTAAATAAAATTATTTCCCAGAGCTAAAGGGCTCTTCGTATCTGGGTTTTCTAAAACCTAGGTCAACCATTACCCCGTATGTAAGAGCAAGCCTTAAATTTTTAAAGAAGTATTCACTCCCCTTTATGGAAAGAAGCTCCTCATCAAACCTCTTTTCCCATAAATAAGCTGTACTCTCTAAAACATGGCTGGTTGAAGGATTCTCATTAAATGCCTTAATAATCTCCTCTCTAAACTTTTTCATAAACTCGCCATGTTTTATCAAATAAGACTGAACCTCATCTGCCCCTGAAATTATTCCAAAATGACAAAAGCCTATTGCTTCAGGCTTAGTTGCTAAAATTTTTTCAAGACTCTTCATATAAACATCATATTTAAAATTAGGCGGCATTGATGTAGGTGTTGAATGAGCAGAATCATAGGTATAAAAAGTTCCTGCTGCCTCAGCTGCAAAAAGGAATGAAACCCTTTCATCCAAATAAACAGCAGGGGAGCAGTGATCACTGGTATGTCCCGGGGTATAAACTAATTTTATTCTTGCCCCATCATTAAATTCAACAGGGATAAATGAATCCAACTCAACAATCTCAAAAGCCTCATCTGGTATAAAATCCATAGTACCAACAAAGGGACCAAATGTTGTAGTAGCCCCTTTTATATGGCCTTCAGAATTTTGAAGAAGCTCTTTTGTAAAACTATTAGTATATATCCTGAAATTACTATTTATACTTCTCATTTTTTTCCAGAGTTCACTAGATCCGCCACCATGGTCAAAATGATAATGACTGGGAACAATCCCTATAATTTTTTCTGGAGGAATCCCTCTACTATTAAGGCTATTTAAAACATGATCAACATTATGCGAAGTACCTATATCAAAAAGAAGCGCCTTATCGCCATCGCTATAACAAAAGACGCTTGTTATTTTATTTAAATTAAACTGATTCGTATCAACAAGATAAAGGTTACCCAGGGATGTTTCTTTTCTTATAACTGTCATATACTTACACACTTACCACATAGGCCGTAAAAATCGAGCTTATACCTGTTTACCTCTCTGTTTTCATTTTTATTTACCAGATTAAGAATATCAGATTGGCTTTCTAAATCAATATCCAAATCACTTACAGCACCACATTTTTCACAGATAAAATGACTGTGAACACCGAGCTTACCGTCAAACCTGTTAAAGGTGCTGCCAAAATCAAGACGCTGAATAAAACCCTGGTCTATTAAAATGTTCAAATTTCTGTAAACATTACCAAGGCTTAAATCCGGAAATTCCGATTTAAGCTGCGAATAGATAGCATCAGCAGTTGGATGGTTTTTTGAATCATGAAGAATTTCAAGGATTCTATCCCTCTGCCTGCTTTTTCTATATTTTATTGTATCATTCATTTATTTTACCGTCTTTTGGTAATAATAATTCTTAACAAACAAAATGCCAGTATTTTTTTATTAAAATTGACATTTTCTTATAATCACAACAAATATGCATAAATAGCAGGTTTTATGAAAACAGTCAAAAGAGTATCAGGACTGGATTCATATTTTCAATAATGGATATGGAATGTAAAGAATTTATTTTAACAATAAAATATCCAAACTTTTTCAGTATATAAAAATTTAATAAAAAGGAGACCATTATGATTCCAGACATTAAAACAACAGCCTCATTTGATATAGATGCACAAAAAGGGTTTACGCCCCTTTGTGCTGATGAACTCCCTGTGCCTGAAGGGGATACTATTGCAGAAGCACTTAACAGGCAGGCCAAATATGCCTCTTTAAGGATTGGCTCAAAAGACTGGCACTCAATGAATGCAATATGGATTGCAGATGAACAAAATCCACAATTTACCCCTGTCAATGGAAAAAACGTTGATATAAGATGGAATGCCCACTGCATTGCAGGCACAAAAGGCTCTGAATTTCTTGACACACTCCCCCATCCTTCAGAATACGATTTTTTTGTATGGAAGGGAATGGAAAATGACATGCATCCCTATGGCGCCTGCTACCATGACCTTGATGGAAAAATGTCAACAGGTGTAATAGAATTTCTTAAAACAAAGGGGATTAAAACCATTATAGCAGGAGGCCTTGCAACTGATTACTGCGTTAAAACCACAGCAATTCAGCTCCAGAATGCGGGCTTTAATGTGATTGTTAACCTGGAAGCATGCAAAGGCATTGCTGATGATACAACAGAAAAAGCTATTGATGAAATGAAAAAAGCCGGAGTCAATGTAATTAACAGACTGGAACTTCTTTAATTAGAGGAAATTTAAAACATGATTATAACAAGCCTTCTTGATAATGACTTTTATAAATTCACAATGATGCAGGGAGTGTTGCACCACTTTGCTGATATTGATGTGGAATATACCTTTAGCTGCCGCACACCAGGAATTAATTTTTCCAGCTACATTGAAGAGATTAAGCACGAGCTGGACAACCTCTGTGCACTTCAGTTTACAAAAGACGAGCTCAATTATCTAAGCCAAATCCCCTTTTTCAAGAAGGACTTTATAGATTTTTTAAGCCTTTTTAAATTAAACAGGGAGCATGTTATTCCGGATGTTTCTCCAGAAGGCACCCTTAAAATCAAAGTAAAAGGCAGCTGGCTTTTAACAATACTCTTTGAAGTTCCTGTGCTTGCAATTGTAAATGAAATATATTTTAGAAACATGGTACCTGACCCTGACTACAAAGGAGCCAGGAGTGAAATTGATAAAAAAATTTCTATAATACGCAAAAACAGCGACATTATCCAGTTTGCAGATTTTGGCACAAGAAGGCGTCACTCCTTTAGATGGCATGAAGAGGTTGTACGCTATCTGCAGGATACCCTTGATCCAAAAAACTTTATAGGCACATCCAATGTTTTTTTTGCCAAGGAGCTGGATACAAAGCCCATAGGCACAATGGCTCATGAATGGATAATGGCAGGCCAGGCTGTAGGTGTTAAGCTTCATCTAAGCCAAAAGCACATGCTGCAAAAATGGACAGATGAATACAGGGGAGATCTGGGCATTGCACTTACAGACACTATAGGGATTGATGCTTTTTTGAAAGATTTTGACCTTTACTTTGCAAAGCTTTATGATGGAGTAAGACACGATAGTGGGGACCCTGTAGATTTTGGATATAAGATCATTAACCACTATAAAAATATGGGAATTGATCCACTTACAAAAACCATAGTTTTCAGCAACAGCCTGGACTTTCAGAAAATTGAAGCTCTTGCCAGAGAATTCACAGGAAAAATAAATACATCTTTTGGCATAGGAACAAATTTAACAAATGATTTCCCTGGAGTAAAACCCTTGAGCATAGTCATGAAAATGAGCAAATGCAATGGATACCCTGTTGCAAAAATAAGCGATGACGCAGATAAGGTAATGTGTGATGACCCCACATTTCTGGGATATTTAAAAAATGTATTTAATGTGAAATAATAATTCCCTACTTGTGATTGAGCCAGTATCTCTGATCAGGCTTATAAGCAAAATATTTCATAGTATCATATATTCTGCTTACTATCCTTCCCATTGAATAGAGCTCTGAAAGGGACTCTATAAGCTTGATATTTTTCACTGCAATATCAAGTGCAAGATCCTTCTCTCCATTTTTTTTATACAGGGTTACCAGTTCATTATAGATATGTATTCTATCATAATCTGAAATTATTGAACAGCCCAGGCCTTTGCTAAAGGTTTCAATAGCATCGCTATACTTATAAAGGGAAGCTTCTATGCTGCCTTTGATTGTGTACAGAATTGCAAAATCAGGGTATTGCTCTATTGCTTTTTCACAGGAATATATTACATCCTTAAAGCTGATTGCCCGCCTGTCGGTTTTCCATATTCTAAAAAGAGACCAGAGCTCTCTGGGATTGTGATATATTGAAAGATCAATATCATTAAGAACCCTTGAATAATCAGGCTTTTTAAATTTAATAAAGGGAAATTTTCTTTCTATACCCTTTGCAACTGTTGATATAAGATAGGCCTTCTGATAATTTGCATACCAGCCCATAAAGCCCTGAAAATCAATGCTGTTAAATTCAGGCAAGGGTTCTCTGTAATGTTCAATAGATGATGACTGAAAATTATATTTAAAAATTGAACCAAGGGAACTATACCCTGGAGCAGAGGCAAAGTATACAGAAAAATCTCTCCAGTCAAAAATCAATGAATGAAGAGTCCTTTCATTAACAATGGTTGCATTCATTGCTCCTGGCATTTTTTTATATTGATAAAAATCATAATCTGCAAGAAACAGAAGCATATCATCAACACTGTTAATGCTTTCTTTTTTTAATAAATTCTTAGCTCGTTCAGCCCTGGCAAGATTGTATATACCCTCGCCCCTGCTTATTTGCAGATATTTTTTTGAATAGACCGAATCCTTAACCCTTTCTTTACAAAAAATTCTGTTTAATACATACTTATGCTTATCCTCTGTAAAATCGGTTCGCACATTTTCACTGTTAAATACATCAAAAACAGCTGCCTTTTTCTCTTCACCTGAACAGACAGTGAGTATCCAGCCCAGCTCATCCGGCTCAAACTCAGCAAGCATGGATTCCACCTGATTAAGATTGTCAGCTGATTCAAGAATTTCGCGTATTTTATAACCCATGGGAAGCCCGCGATTTTTACGATTAAAAGTTCCATCACCATAATTTACAGTTATTGAAATACCTTTTTCATTTACTCCATGAAATATCCCAGGAACGCCTGCTATACCAAAGTTGATGTATCTGTTTTTCCCAGGAGCCCTGTACTCAACAATTACCGGATAATTCCCCAGATATGAAGGCTCAAAATCAAGATTCTGCCCATGAAGAATTCCGCCTTCAACTTTGGCAAGTACGGCAGTACAGGCTGCATCAAATATTACACCACCAAAAGCTGATGTGGCAATTTCATTAAAAGAGATACCACTTCCCTTTGCAAGCCCTGACAGCTCTTTTTTATACTTACCCGGAATCCTCTTTGCAGAATATCCTGCAACAATTAACACTATAAGACTGCTAAAGGGCTTAATATACCAGGGAAGGGCTTTTATTATATCATCACTTCTTTCATGGTTTTCGCTATAAAGCTTTTTCATTTCATCTTTTAAAAGTACACCATACTGAAGGCCCATTTCGTAATAATCGCCCTCCAATACAAGAAGAGGAATACCAGAGTTATACTGTAAACTCCCCTTATGGAAAACTGACCTTTCTCCTTCTTTTACAATGCAGCGCTTATGCTTGCTGAAAGACTTTATATAATTACGGAATTTAAACCCAAACATCTCTCAGAAAAGCCCCCTTATATTTATATCGTTGCTTATTGACATATTCACACCTTTTAACGATTCGGGTCAATCACTTTCACAGACTTTTTTTAGATTAAAAATTCTTAATCCCTTGAATAAATTTTCGGACAAACAGATGATCTTTTTACACCAGCAGATCAACACAGCCTTGACAAAAGGAACTTCTTTAGTTAGATTAATACTATAAAAAAAAGAGGGGGCTACCCATGAAATTTCGCTCAATAGCAGTTTTTTTTATCATCATCTGCCTTAGCTCATCTTTAAAAGCTGAGGAAAAAACCATAACCTTTCTACACACCAATGACATGCATTCACACTTTATTCCCTTTTCGCCTGAACTGGATTATTTTGAAAATAATCCTGGTGCAAAAAAAACCATAGGTGGCTGGGCACGCATAGCCACAGCTATTAAGCTTGAAAAGCAGAAAAGAAACAACCCTGTATTTACAGTTGATGGTGGAGATTACACTAAGGGCTCGCTCTTTCACATGCTGGCAAGAGAAGAATCTTTTGAACTTACTCTTATGAAGCAGATGGGCTTCGATTTAACAACCTTTGGAAATCATGAATTTGATCTCTATCCTGACGGGCTTGCTCAAATTATTAAAACAGCACACAGAAAAAACGCACTCCCGGAAATTGTTTTCAGCAATGCAATATTCAGTGAGGAAAGCCCCAAAGATGACTCTCTTGAAAAAGTATTTCAAGCAGGACTTGTAAAGCCTTATTCTATAAAAGAAGCAAATGGAATCCGTATTGGTTTCTTTGGCATTTTAGGGAAGGATGCAGCTGATGACTCTCCATTCGCATCCCCTTTAAAATTTAAAAATGCCATTGAAGTATCCAAAGAAATGGTACAAAAATTAAAAGAAGAAGAGAAGGTAGATATTGTTGTTTGCCTTTCTCATAGCGGACTTGCAATAGGCACCCGCTCTGAAGATGAAGAGCTTGCAAAGCTGGTTCCAGGCATTGATATAATTATAAGCGCCCACAGCCACACAACAGTGGAAAAACCTATAATTATTGGAAGCACAATCATCGTACAAACCGGCTCCTACGGGAAAAATTTAGGTGTTCTTGATATAAATTTTGACAATGGGAAAACAACCTTAAAAAACTACTCCCTTGTTAAAATTGACAGCTCCATACCTGATGACCCTGCTATTAAATCAACGATCAATTCTTTTATTGAAAAAATAAACAACAAAGTACTTAAAGAGCATAATCTGAAATATCTCCAGGTTATTGGGAAAACCGATTTTGACCTTGTTAAAATTAATGCTGAAGCCACAATAGGGAACTTCCTTGCTGATGCTATCCGCTGGCAGGTTAATCGCTTTGATTACAATCCGGAAGATCCTGTTACTAAAACACGAATAGGCATTAAAGCAAATGGTGTAATAAGGGACAGCCTTATTGCAGGCCACACAGGAAATATTACTGTTGCTGACCTTTTCCGCACTATTCCTCTTGGGATAGGGGTTGATAACACAATGGGTTATCCTCTGACTACATGTTATGTTTATGCCTATGAAATTAAAAGGGCATTGGAAATTACTACAAGTATTTACCCCATGAAAGGGAGTACCTTTTTCATGCAGATTTCCGGGATAAAATTTACATATAATCCCAGGCGTGTGCTTTTTGACCGGGTTACTAAAATAGAAATTGAAACAGATAATGGTGAATATGTTCCTCTGGATTATTCAAAGTCCAACAAAGAACTTTACAGGGTTGTCTCGGATATTTACGAAGCTGCTTTTTTAAAGCTCATTGGATCATACACCTACAATATTCTTGAGATAATACCTAAAGACAGAAATGGAGAACCACTAACAAGCCTTTCTGAGTACAGGGTTGACGCTGACAAGTCAAAGCCTGGTGTACAGGAGCTGAAAGAATGGGTTGCTGTAATGGATTATCTTCGCAGCTTTAAAGATAGCAAAGGTAATGGCATTCCAGATATGCCTGAAAGGTACAAGGAACCGGAGGGGCGCATTATTATTGAATCAAGCCTTAATCCTGTGAAACTCCTTTCCAATGGAACAGCTGTTACATGGGGAGTCTTTGCTGTATTTATTTTTATACTAACAATTTTAACCTTCTCAGGAAGATCTCTTTACAAAAGAATATCCAAAAAAGGATAAGTACTAAAAAGATGAGGAATATTTCCAGAATCGACCATATCTCTATTGCTGTGCAGGATCCTGAAAAGGCAAGGGATTTCTTTGTGCGGATTTTAGGAGCAATACCAGGAGCAGAGGCAGATGATTCAACTCTCGGTTTTAACTGGAAAATATTGTCCCTGGGAGATCTTACAAGAATTGAAATAATAAGCCCAAAGGGTGAAAAGAGCTTTCTTGACGGTTTTTTAAAAGACCGTCAAGGAGGCGTTCACCACATAACACTGGAAACACCAGACATAAAAAAAATAAAAGCTCTTCTTGAAAAAGAAAATATTCCCTATTTTGGATATGCTGAGTATCCGGGAGGGTGGTGGAAAGAGCTGTTTATTCATCCTAAAAACGCCTTTGGAGTTCTTATTCAGATTGCCCAGTTTGATCCTGACACCATGCTAGGCTCTGATGCACGGCTCCAAACAGGGAAATTGTGGGAAATAAAAAAAATCAACTCCGGTGCTTTGCTTACCATGAAACACCCAGGCGGTGGTAAAACAGAATACAACCTGACAGATGATGAAATAAACATGCTCATAGAAGATCTGAAAAATATAAAAGATATATCCCAGCCAGACCATCAAAGGGAAAAAGAAACTGAATAAACCAGAGCTAAAAAAATCTATAAAATTCTTTACTGATTTTATAAAACATTTGCATCTTCAGCAGAATAAACTATTATCTGCTTTGATGGAGAAAAACTATGATAAGAATTGATGCTTTTGCACGTAGGCTTGCCAGAGAAATATTATCCTGGACTGCTGAAGGAATTATAACTGAAGAACAGAAGGAAAAAATTCTCTCCCGATATTTCTCATCTGAATCACTGGATTCATCATCTTTAAAAAAGAAAAAAGAAATTAACCTCCCCTATGTAATAACAGCCCTTGCTGCTATCTGCATTGGTATGGGTCTTATAATCTTCTATGCTTCCAACTGGCGCAAAATGCCCCCATCGTTAAAGCTGGCACAGGTGTTTTTACTTATAGTTTCCACATACAGCGCTGCATGGTATTTTAAGAATAAAGGTGAAAATTTTGCAGGAAAAATTTTTATCAACCTTGCCATGGTTACATTCGGTATCGGGATTATGCTTGTTGCACAAATATATCACATAAGCTCACACCCCACAAATGGTATTATGACCTGGGCAATTGGAACACTTGCTATTGCAGTTCTTATGAAAGAAAAGGCAGGACTCTATATGGCATCTGTCCTGTTTTTTATATGGAACATCTGGGAAGTTTTTGAATACAGCAGCCCTGCATATTTTTATATTGTCCCTCTTATTGTTATTGGAACATTCTTTTATACAAACAGAGACAAGGCTGGTACTGCAATAACTGCCCTGCTCTGGGCATGCTATTACTTGCAGATTAATACATACTGGATAATAAAATCTGAAAAATCTGAAAAAAGCTTTGTTGCTTTTCTTTTATCCTTTTTTGCTCTGGGGATCCTTCACATAGTACTGGGTCGAATCTTGCGATCCAATGATACGCTCAGGAATGCTGGTTATATCTTATCAGCAGCAGGATGGTTTGCATTTATGCTTCCCATACTGGGACTTTCCTGGCCCTATACACTTAAAGATATCAATGCTCCGGTTTTATTTTCTGGTGACACTTTAATCCAGTCATGGGAATACCTTATCATGCTTATTATTACTGGTGCAGGAATAGCCCTTTTAAGGCAGATGGGGAAACCTGTAAAATTTTACATCCCTTTTTATTTTTTTGCAGTGCTTTTCTTTTTTCTCCCGCCCTCTATAACTACAGTGCGCATGATTTCAATGCACTCAACATTCATAATCCTTTCAGGCACTCTTCTTTATTTATCCTATACCTTAAAAGACGACTGGGGATTTGAAAAAGTTTTTTCATTTATTTTTATTACCTTAATCCTTATTATTAAATGGTCTGGATTTATTATTTACTCCTCTATTGATCATAAGTACAAAGTAATATACCTTACAGGATTTATTCTCTTTGCAATTGTGTGCTTTTTGATTAACAGAACAGTAAAACATCTTACTGCAAAAGAAGGGCAAAGCTATCCATCTGCCCCGCTTGATATTATTTGTTCCATACTGGTATGGCTTACCCTTTACATTGCTTCATCCAAAATAACAGAACAGGCTTCGGTCTTTGATGCAGATTCAATTGTGATTATAATGATTATTTTATTTACAGGATTTGCAGTGCTGCTCTATTCTTTTCTTCTTTCTACGATAAAGGAAAAACGGCTGATTATTTATCTCTCTATGGCCATGTTTATTTTTTCAGGGATTGCCCTTTTTATATCAGGTCCCGCAATTTCATGGATAGTTTACTCTGTCATATTTAATCTTCTGCTTCTTTTAGCAACAGGTGCTGGTATATGGTACAGCACAGTAATTCAGTCCAGGGTGCTCCTTAATTTTTCAATTGCTGCATTTGTTATTCATATTGGCACCAGATATTTTGATCTTTTTTGGGACATGCTTTCAGGGTCGCTCCTTTTTATTATCACAGGGATTATTGGCCTGGCAGGCGGCTATGTTCTGGAGAAAAAGAGAAGACAGCTCATTGCCATTATGAGCACAGATAAAAAACACCTGCAATCAGAGGAGGATAAATAAGATGAAAAGATACCAGAAAATACTTCTTCCTGTTCTTGTTGCAGCCCAGATAATAGTGTTGATATTTATGATTGCAAAACAGGAAAACATAATTAAAACCGGAGATAGGGTAATTCTAAAATGTATGCCGGTTGATCCAAGAAGCCTTTTTAGTGGAGATTATGTTATTCTCAATTATACGATTTCATCCATAGAACCAGGTGCAGTTCATATTTATGGAGATGGTAATTTTAACCAGCACGATTATGTTTTTGTGGGACTTGAAAAAAATCAGGAATCCGGAATTTACCAGGCTGTGGCTCTTTCCAAAAATATTGATGATTTAAATAAAAACTACTCCACTGTAATTAAAGGGAGAGTTAAAAATTCATTTAATAGAATAAATATATCCTATGGTGTGGAGTCATATTTTGTTCCCCAGGGCGAGGGTCTTGCTATAGAAAAGGACATGGAAAATGTTACTGTTGAGGTATCAGTAACCAAAAAAGGGGAAAGCGCAATTACAAAACTTTTCATGAGTGGAAAAGAGGTGAAGTTTTACTAAGAGGGAGAATTAAATAATATTGACTAAATATTCAATGCGCTGTATATTATCTATATGTTAACAAAAAATGAAATAAAGCAAAAGATTCAGGAGAACTCACATCTTTTGAAAGAGTACCATGTGAGCCGTATAGGCTTATTCGGTTCCCACATCAATGGCAATCCCTCCGAGAATAGCGACATTGACCTGCTGGTGGATTTTTCTGAAACTATTTCTCTCTTCCAGTATGTGCATCTCTCTGATTCACTAACCAGCTGCCTCAATCATAAAGTTGATCTTGTAACAGTTGACGGAATTAAACCCGGAATTCAGAAAAAGATTATTGATCAGGTTGAGTGGATTGAGGGATTATAAGCTGTACAAAGTAATTCCCCTATCATACCAGCTGCAGCATTATGTAAAATAACCGGTGAAATGCAAGAATATCTTCTTCTGATAGACTGATTTTATTCACAAGACCAAGCATATGTTCAAAAGCCCCGGCGTGCCCCTGAGCTTCAAGATGATCCCTAAGAGGTTTACCTCCGACTGTAATGCCCTCTTCAAGAACAACCTTTGTTTCAGATTCGGTAAGGGTGTTACCCTCCATGGCATTGCTTGACCATGTAAGTCCGATCCTGTAATATTCTTTTAAAGATAAAACAGTTTCTCTGCTAAGCGGAGGAAGACTGTTTATCTGTTTGAGCAGATCGTCTATTTTAACTAAAAGATTTTCTATTGTATTCATTTTACCTCTTGTGCTACTTTACTTTTAGATTCTTCATACGAGAGCAAATAATTCACTACCAGATAAAAAACTTTCAAA
>CAYTLM010000015.1:0-18919 GCA_964438485.1 uncultured Leptospirales bacterium
ATTGGATTTTTTTATTGTATAATAAACTATAGCATGATCCTGATTAAGAACAAATCTTTCAGCTTTTCCATCCTTATCAGGGATTACAGAATCATCAAATTTTTTTTGAGCAAAGTAATAGGCATTCAAAAGAGCAGCTCTTTTTCCTGATTCATCCTTCTTAATACCCTGCAACCCTTCTTTAGGGTATCCGCGGCATATAATTTCATATTCAGTATCGCTTGTAAATCCTTCTTTTATCAGCGAAGGAACAGAAGAAACCAGACCATCAGGGCTGCTTGAACATCCTGTGATAATTAAAATAGCTGCAATCATTGGTAAAATAAAAAAATTTTTCATAAAATCTCCTCTTTACCTTTTTATTTTATTTTATTTAATAATTCATCATATAATATAACATCTTTTTTTTCAATATAATTTAATATAAAATCCCTGTTTCTCTGGTCAGATGCATTAAAAATTTTTTTATAAAAACCTAAAACTTCTTCTGTGCTACTATGTTGAGATGCTGCCCAGACTATTGTATTTTTTATAACAGACCATTCTTCTTCCATAAATTTTTTTTGTAAATAATCAAAATCGATAATTTTGTTTCCAAAATAAGCATAATAACCGCCTAACCTGTATAAAGGATTTTCGCTATTTAAAAGTTTAACAGTATCAATATAATTACTGGATGGATAAAACAAAACTAAAATTGGACTTATTCCTGACGAAGTCCCATACTTTATCGAAGTTTTACCTATAATCATTCCTGTAATTATTCCTGCTCCAAAAAGTAAGACAGTGAAAATTATCAAAAGCTTATATTTAGCATTTATATACATAAAAGAGTTTATGCCTTTTGACTTTTGTAGTTTACTTGACAAAAAGTATTTAAATTTGTTCCCTAAATAAAATCAAGGAAAATAAAAATGAGGAATATATGAAATATGAACCTGTAATTGGGCTTGAAGTTCATGTCCAGTTGAATACCAATACTAAAATATTTTGCAGCTGTTCTACTCAATTTGGCTCTGCTCCAAACAGTCAAACCTGCCCTGGGTGCCTGGGATTGCCCGGGGTTTTGCCTGTATTGAATAAAGATGTTCTTAAAAAAGGAATTATTGCAGGCCTGGCACTTAATTGTGAAATTGCCAATTACAGCAGATTCGATAGAAAAAACTACTTTTACCCGGACCTCCCAAGTGCATATCAATTATCCCAATACTATAATCCCCTGTGCCTGAATGGATTTGTAGATATAAATATTAATGGTGAAGAAAAACGTATAGGAATTACCCGTATACACCTTGAAGAGGATGCAGGAAAGCTTATTCACAGTGAGGACAGCACTGATCCTAACTCCTATGTTGACCTTAATAGATCCGGAGTGCCCCTTGCTGAAATAGTGTCCGAACCTGATATAAGAAGTGCAGATGAGGCATATGAATATTTACAAAAAATAAAAACCATTATGAAGTACGCAGATGTATCGGATGTTAATATGGAGGAAGGAAGTCTCAGATGTGATGTTAATATATCTATTCGGGAAAAAGGCGAAACCAGACTGGGAGAAAGGGTTGAGATCAAAAATCTTAACTCTTTTAAATTCGTAAAAGCAGCAATTGAATATGAATTTGACAGACAGGTTGACCTTGTTGAATCAGGGGAAATAAAATCTATTGTTCAGGAAACACGGCTCTGGAACAACGAAGAGATGAAAACCACCAGTATGAGATCAAAGGAGGATGCACAGGATTACAGGTATTTCCCTGATCCGGATCTTACTCCAATTATTATTGATGACCAGTATATTAATGAGCTAAAAGAAAACCTTCCTGAACTTCCTGATAAAAAGAAGGAACGGTTCATGTCCCAATATGGCCTGCCTGAATATGATGCATCAGTACTTACATCAGTAAGGCAATTAGCTGATTATTATGAAAATGTAACAGGTGCCAAAGTTGATGCAAAAAAAGCTTCAAACTGGATAATGAGTGAGCTTCTTGGGCAGATTAATGACCCGGAAAAAATTGACGAATTTCCTGTAAATGCTGCCAGCCTGGCTTCTCTGCTCCTTCTTGTGGATAACAACACTATAAATGGAAAGATAGCAAAATCTGTTTTCCGGGAAATGATCGAAACAGGCCTTGGCGCAGATGAGATTGTAGAAAAAAAAGGGTTGCGCCAGGTCTCTGACACAGGTGAAATTGAAAAAATAATAGATCAGGTTTTAGAATCAAACACTCAGTCAGTTGAAGATTTTAAAAATGGCAAATCAAAGGCATTAGGTTTTTTGGTGGGACAGGTAATGAAAGAATCAAGGGGCAAGGCAAACCCTCAGATAGTAAATAAAATGCTGTTAAAAAAATTAAACGAATAAGCTTATGGCATTATTTTTGTAAAATAAAAATGCTGTCTCTTTAAAAAGTTATTATATTAGGCTCATGCTTAATCTTTATTGCTTAATCATTTTAAACAGGTAAAGTTGTACTGTTTTTTATACGATAATATATTAAGCCTGATAATTACAAATTACCATACAGGGGTTAATAAGTGCTAAACAAAAATCCATACAATCAATATAAACAGACACAAATAACTACTGCTAATCAGGGGAAGCTTATTGTAATGCTTTATGATGGTGCAATAAAATTTCTTACTATAGCACTTGATAATATAGAGCCTAAAAAATATGATGTTGTCAACACCAACATCATAAAGGCGCAGGATATTATTACCGAGCTCCTTTTATCCCTTAATATGGATGAAGGCGGTGAAATTTCCAGAAATCTTTTTAGCCTTTATATGTATTTTAAAAAACAGCTCCTTGAGGCTAATATAAAAAAAGATCCGCAAACTATTACGCATATACTCAAACTGCTTAGGGATCTTCGCGATGCCTGGGATCAGATTTCCGCAAATGAAACAAGATCTGACAAGAATATGAACATAGGCTTAAAAGGAAACTTTAGTATTGAGGGTTGACATTAAATCCTCCCTGGACGTTATAGAAAGCAAACTTCTTGAAAAAAAAGAACTTCTTAAAAAATTTTTAATAATAGAAACAAAAATTTCTGAAATACTTAGGCACGACAGGGAAGATGATGTCTTGACCTTGATTTCAGATGAAACTGATGTGCTGGAAATTCTAAACCTTGTTGAGTATGATATATCCAGTGAAAAAGATTATATTTATAGCAAAACCGGTAAAAGATTTGAAGAAATTACTGGTAAAAATTTTTCCCAATTTGCAGAATTTGAAAAAAAGATAAAAATAATATCATCTAAATCAAAAGAAATAATAAACCAGCTTAACCAGCTTAAAGCAGAGAATATGAAAAAGATGGAAACCAAATCAGAGGATCTGAAAAAACAGGTTCGAGAGCTGGAATTGATGAACAATTTAAATATTATTACACCTAAGGATCTTCAACAGCTCTAGTTTTTAGTATTGCCTTTTTAAGAGATTTTTATACTCTTCAAATAAGCATATAAAAATTTATTTAATTCGCCATCAAAAACATAATCAATGCTCCCTGTTTCTTCCCCTGTTCTGTGGTCCTTTACAAGGGTATAGGGCTGAAAAACATAGGATCTTATCTGGTTGCCCCAGGAAATTTCTTTTTTCTCATCCAGCATTTCCTGTTTCTTTTCATCTAATTGTTCTTCCTGATGCTCGTAAAGACGCGATTTCAAAACCTTCATTGCAAAGGCTTTATTTTTATGCTGCGACCTTTCATTTTGGCATTGAACAACAATTCCTGTGGGAATATGAGTTATTCTAACAGCTGAATCTGTTTTATTAACGTGCTGTCCCCCTGCTCCTGATGACCTGTATGTATCAATTCGCAGATCATTTTCATTTATTTCAACTTCAATATCCTCTTCTATTTCAGGAATAACCTCAACAGAAGCAAAGGAAGTATGCCGTCTTTTATTGGAATCAAAGGGAGAGATCCTTACAAGCCTATGCACACCAGTTTCACCTTTCAGGTATCCAAAGGCATATTCGCCTTTAATGAGTATTGTTGCTTCCTTTATGCCAGCCTCATCCCCTGGTGCATAATAAAAAATTTCAACCGAATAATCGTTTTCTTCAGCCCATCTTGTATACATCCTCAAAATCATGCTTGCCCAATCCTGGGACTCGGTACCACCAGCCCCTGAATGAATTGAAAGAAATGCATTGCAGATATCATCTTTTCCGGAAAGAAGCTCTCTTGTTTCAAGTTCTTCAAATTTTTCCTGTAAGATTATTCGTTTTTTTGCTATCTCTTCTGAAAGGGCAGTATCATTCTCCTCTATGGAAATTTCCAGCAGATCAAGCGATTCTGTAATATCTGCTACAAGATGATCCCAGGGCTCTATTTTACGCTTTATGCTGCTAATCTCCTGATTAATTTGTGTAAACAATGCCTGCTCCTTCCAGATGTCATCTCTCTGTATTTCCTGCTCAAGCTCGTTTAGCTTTTTTCTAATTTTGGTTATACCAATAGACTCAAGCATATCCAATGCGTTTTTTTTAAGCAAAGCCAGTTCCCTAAGGTACTCTTTTAAATCTGAAATCTGCAAAACCTGCACCCTTTCCTACTTTTTTTTATTCTATTTTTTTTAATATATATTTTATCTTAAATCATAATGCCAGAGAGAGAAAGCTAAAAATGTATAACTACTTTCCTGATTTGAAATTATAAACTGGTTTTATCATTTTAACAACATCAACTGTTTCAGAGATATTTTCCAGTATAACATCTTTTGACTTATACGCTCCAGGAGCTTCATCAAGAGTATGTTTATTAATGGATGTGCTATAAATCCCGGCAGCTTTCATTTCTGCTTTAAACTTATCGAGCTTCAAAATTTCTTTGGCCTTGCTTCTGCTTAATATCCTTCCTGCTCCATGAGGGGCTGAAAAATTATATAGAGCATTGCCTTTACCAATTCCTATTGCAATTCCATCTTTCATATTAAAAGGGATTATTACCTTTTCTCCAGCAAGCGCAGAGGTAGCTCCTTTGCGAATAATTCCATCCTTTATAAAATTATGGACTGATTCTATTTCTTCAATTGGCTGAATGTTCAATTTTTTTATTATTCGCTTCATCATTATTTTTCGATTTATAGCAGCATAGGCCTGGGCAGTATTCAAATCCTGAATATACCCTTTGCCACTTTTACTATTTACAATCAGAAACTCGAGACCCTTATTAACATTTTTTATAGATTTTTTTTCCAGTTCCTGCCTAGCTAAGTTTTGATAATAATTTGAAATTCGCAGTCCAAAATTACGGCTGCCGGAATGTATGGTAATCCATAAATTATTATCCTCATCTCTACCTGCTTCTATAAAATGATTTCCTCCTCCAAGGGAACCTATTGATTTAAACACTCTTGTTATATCGAGTTTTAAACGGTCACAAACGTCTAGTATTTTTTCTTCAAAATGCTGATCTACTTTAGCAAACTCCTTATTTATATTAAACCCTGAAGGTATTTTATCCCTGATAAATGTATCAAGAACAGCAGGATCAAAACTGATATTGCCAAAACAGGAGGATAACATTCCACATCCTATATCTACACCAATGACATTTGGAATTATATAGTCATTCATTTTCATTGTCAGGCCTATTACTGCACCTATGCCAACATGGCAGTCAGGCATAATTGATATATAAGTATTGGCAAATGCAGGATGATTAAGAAAAGTCTGGATCTGATCTCTCGTATCAGGATCAATATCATCTATCATAATATTTGCACTATTATATTTTCCTTTTATTGTTATCATTATAATGTTCTATTTCTTGTAATATCCATAATAATATTGATTATTGCTTCTTTATAACATTCAAGATATAAAAATATTATACTTTAAATATATATTGATTGTTGAAACAAAGTGGAATTAAAAGAAGTTTTTAGTAAAAATTTCTTTTAAGATGTTCTGAAAATGCCTTTTCAAGATCTTCTGAATCCCTGTAATTTGCATTAAAAACTTTACGCCACATCTCTTCACCTTCCATACACATGTAAACAAAAGGTTTAGAGGAGTATCCCTCAATGCGCTCTTTCATTGCAGAAAATACCTTTATTCTTTCCTGTTTTAAATATCTGTATTTACCATCTATCCCTGGAAACATTTCCTCATGGGTTAATTTTTCAAAAGGATATTTATGCTTTATAATATCCTTAAAACCTATGCTATGCCTAAAACAGCCAAGAGAAATCCATACCAGCTTATTCGGGTCAAATTTTTTAAAAATAGAATCCACAACATCCAGATAATCTTCCAGATAATTGTCGTATTTAATAATCGGGTCAAAATGGAAAGCTATATAATATCCGCTATTCTGAGCCTTGAGAGCTGCCTCAAATCTTTCTTCAAGAGATGATGCACCATGTTCATAATCAAGTATGTTTTTTTCTGTATTCAAAGACCAGGCTAAAACTGCATTTCCCTTGTCTTTTATATCAAGAATATGATCAACATTTGCTGACTTGGTTTTAAATTCCAAAAAAAGATTTTTAATGTGACAGGTCTTATCAATTAGATCTTTGCTTATCCCTGTAATATTATCAAACATAAGTGAATCAGTAAACTCACCTGTACCCACACGTACTATTTTATCGGATTTTGAAGTAAACTCCTCAATCGCAGGAACAAGCTCATCAAGATTTGTAAACTGGATTATGCCATATGAATTAAGATAGGAGTTCAAAAAGCAGTATGTACAGTCGTAAAGGCAGTTAAAACAGGTATTAAGAAGATAATAATTACAGCATATTACATTAGGCGATCCTGGACATTTTTGAAACTTTCTTCCCATAAATTTTTTTAATATTAAAACTTCCTTTGATGAATGCTTTTTTTTAAACTCCTGTATAATTTCTCCCAAGTCCTCTTCATTTCTGAAGGTTAAGAGCATTTTATTGTTTTTTTTAGCAGCACTTATTACTCTTAAAACTATGGGGTTATCCTTTTCCTCATAGCTATAGACAACTGCTTTTATATCATCAAATACTTTCAATTAAACCAATAATCCTGTTGTTCAAATATTTTTATTTTTAAGGATTGCGTGATTTTCCACATAATCAGTAAAGATAGAAAAAAGAACAGGATCAATTTTGGTTGTTTTTTGAACAAAGTCATTATTCATAATAACAAGGGCTTCATCAACAGTAAACTCTCTGTCCCTGTATTTTCTATTTTTGTCAGTAAGTGCATCAAAAACATCAACAATCTCAAGAATTTTTGCCGGAACATAAGCCATGGCTAATCCATTTTTTACATCATCAATATTATAAGACATTGCATATGCAGGTGAATTATGTTTTTTGTTCTTTTCAGGGAAAAGAATATGCGATATTCCATAGCCGGATTTATCATTATAATACTCATGATGCAGTCCTGCTAAAAGAGCTACATCAATTCCAAATTCTCTGGTTTTAATAATCATGTTATAACTTATTGGAGCGTGTTTCATTATTATTTTTCTGTCATACTTTTGTGAGCCTTCAAAGTAGTCTATATTATCAACTTTGCCAATATCATGCAACAAAGCCCCAAGACTATAATGAAGCATTTCCTCATCACCAAAGCTTCTCATTCCCCCTTTAAATACATCCTCTAATGATGCAGGGGGATAGTCAGGAAATATTTTCTCATAAAGCTTTAAATATTTATTTTTAAAAGCAGCTCTAAGTCTTGGTATTTGTCCTTTGGCAAAATAGGAATTATAATAAAAACAGAATGAAACAAATGTAATAAATACTCCATTCATGTGATCAATAGTTGAACCAGTAGATTTTTCTCCCAAAAGATTAATAAAGTTATTGGCAGCTTTATTTTTTGATAGAATATTTATAAAATTTTTAACCATTGAAGTGGTTTTTTGTGCTATTTTCCTAAGATGTTCCCTGGATTCATAGGTTTCTATATCTAAATTTTCTTCTATTGAAGTTTTATTTATTACAAAAGCCCCTGAAATCAGGTCAAGCAGATCAGATATATTATCAGCATCAATGATTTTATTTGGTATTTCAATTTTTGACAAAATATCATTAATATAATCAAATTCATCTTCCCTTTCTTCCATGGAAAAAGAGTCCACCTCCTCTCTTTTAGCCAGATAGGGATCAGAAATTTTACTTTCTTCTTTAAGAAAAATCCTCTTCTTATCAGCTTTATAACTCTTTACAGGGTTAAAATCCTTTTTAATTGTATCTTTCCACTTACTTTCAATATAAAAAGAAACTGCATCTGCATCCTTACTGCCAAAAAAAACATCAATTTTTTCAGCAGGAATTATTACTAATGAACCTGATTTGTTTTTCCGCCAAACCGGTATTTTATTTTTATTAATTTCATAAGAATTAGCTTTTAATTCATCAAAATTAAGGGTTATATATTCTGTGCTGTTATTTAGCATTCATTCATCTCTTTGACTCTATAAATTTAACTGCTTCGTCAATAGTGAAAAATACTGCCAAAAAATCAAACAGTTCTGGATTTGAAAGCATAAAATTTTGAAGAATATCCTCCTGCATTACTATTACCATATAATCTGCGGTTTTTTTTACCACAGTAAATGCCTTCATTAAATATCCAAAAGATGCTATTGTTACATCTTTAACATTACCTGTATCCAGAATAAAATCCTTATAATCACTGTAATCAGAAAAAGCCTTATTCACTTCTTCGAAAATTAATTTGGCTTGCTCTTTATCCATCTTGTTTTGTATTATTGATGAAATAAGTATTTTTTTATCCTCTAAATATTTGATTTCACAATATGACATTTTTATCCCCCCGGATTTTAAATTTTAAACTTTCAGATAATACTTTTAATTAAATTCCAAATTCCTCAATAAATATTGATAAACAATTTTTTTCATTGCCATTTTACTTAATAAATCACAGATTGAAAAAAAATAAACTACTTTTTAAATTACTTTAAATTTATTTGAATATATAAATAATTATTTCGTTAATACAAGGTGATAAATGAACAGTAACAGACTCGCTTTTACTAACCTTTCAGAAGAAATTACCCTGATCAACTATGCTGATGGAAAGAAAATCTATTTAATTGGCACAGCACATGTTTCCGAAAACTCAGCTGTGCTTGTTGAAAATACTATTCGTGAAATAAATCCTGATGTTGTATGTATTGAGCTTGATGAACAAAGGTTTGAAGCCATTACAAAAACCAACAAATATGAAGATATAGATGTTTTTCAGATTATAAAAAAGGGGCAGCTTTTTTTCTTTATAGGACAATTCATAATGGCTTCTTTTCAAAAGAAAATTTCCGAAAAAACCGGCAGCAAGCCAGGAGAGGAATTTTTAAGAGCTATTAAAATTTCTCAGGAAAACAACATAATCCTTAAACTCATTGATAGAAATATCGGGGCTACTTTAAAAAGAGCCTGGAGGCTTACCCCTTTTAAGCATAAGATAAAGTTTCTTGGCGCGCTGTTAAGTGATAGCAGCGAAGAACTCGATAATATTAACATAGAGGAGTTAAAAAACAGGGATGCTATTGATGAAATGGTCAAGGCATTTTCTGATGATCTGCCTGTTACTAAAAACATTTTAATTGATGAAAGGGACATTTACCTCACCTATGGAATACAAAAAAATTCAGGAAACACTACAGTCGCTGTTGTAGGGGCAGGTCATGTTCCGGGAATACTTGCCAGGATTCATGAACCTGTGGAAGATCAGGTTAAATCTGAACTGGATTACATACCCCCACCATCTTTGACTTCAAAGATTATTCCCTGGCTTATACCGATCCTGGTTGCAGCAGTTTTTATCTGGGGTTTTACATCAGGAAGAAAAGATATTGCTGGTGAGGTAGCCCTTTACTGGATACTTGCAAATGGGCTTCTTGCAGCTTTAGGATGCATACTGGCTCTAGGTCATCCTCTTACTATTATTGCAGGATTTATTGCAGCACCTATTACCAGTTTAAATCCTACAATTGGTGTAGGTTTTGTTACTGCAATTGTACAGTCTATTCTTGTTAAACCCAGAATAATAGATTTTGAACAAATAAATAACAAGTCGCTTAAAGTAAGGGAGTGGTGGTCAAACAGAGTAACCAAAATATTTCTGGTTTTTATTCTATCATCAATTGGCTCATCTATTGGGACATTTGTGGCTATTCCTGCTTTTCGAAAATTTTTTCTTTAAAAGGACGGTGTGTTATGAAAAAGAAATTCAGCCTGTTCTGTTTAATCTTTGCTATCCTGATTTTATCAGGATGCACAGACCTTGTAAAAAAACAGATAGATAAAACTGAAGATAAAACTTATTATTTTTCAGAATTTTATTATACTCATCTTGCTTATACAGAAGAGAAAGTACATACTTTTTTCAAAAATTTCCCTGTTAAGAAAATCATGTTCCTTATTGCAAAAGAGCATGATATAACTATAGACATTTCAGAATTTCAACAATTAGTTGCAGAAGGAGATGCATCTGATATCAGTGTAAAAAAAGGCTTCCGTAAGGAATATTTCAGCTGGACAGGCCAAAAAAAGGCAAAAAATAAAATAATTATCAAATATAAAATCGATTATTTAGAAGAAAAAAATCCTGAAGTTTCCATATCCATGGTTGTTGATGGCAAAACCTATAGCCTGTTAAATAGCGAAGTAGAAAACCCTGACCACCTGATAACGCGTATTGCCGGATACTATCCTAAAGTTAAAGAAAGCGCTGATGAATATGAAAAACTTGGATATGAAAAGAAAACACCTATAGATGGAATAATAGAGTACACTAAGGGATTAGGCACTGACCAAAAATTAGAAATCAAAAATCTCATGAAAAACTATGTGAAGGATCTTGATAAGGATGAAAAATCCCAATTTAGGCATGAAATGCTTGATCTGATATATAAAATTACTGAGTAATTCCTTGAGAGAAAAAGTGTTTTAAATATCCTCCTGTAATCAGGAATGATTTTTTAAAACACTTTTTACTTTTTTAGCTGGGAGAATTACATATATTTTTTCTGCAGTACGCAATCCTGTTTCTTCTACAATAAACTCAATATCCTGATATTTTACCTTATCCCCTTTTTTGGGGATTTCTCCAGTTAAATAACTAATAAAACCAGCCAGAGTTTCAAAGTTCCGCTTTTCAATACTTAAAGAAAAATATTCCTGAAAGTATTCAATGTCTATTCTTCCACTTACAAGGTATTTTTTATCAGACTCCCTGGAAATGAGATGCTCATCCGGGTGATCATCAGTATGAATCTCCCCTACAATTTCTTCTGCAATATCTTCAAATGTAAGCAAGCCAATAATATCACCATATTCATTGACCACAAAAAGAAAGGGCGTTTTGTTTTTATACATTTCATGATAAAGTTCAAAAATATTTTTAGTAGAAGGTGTGAACACAGGCGGTATTTTAATATCTGCAAGGGTTTGAATTGTTTTATTTTTGATTATATCTTTATAATGCACATACCCTGTTATATTTTCTCTGGTAGTATCAAATAAAGGTATTCTGGAAAATTTTGTTTTTTCAATTATAGCAACAGTGTCTTTAATGGAGCTGTTTTGTTCAATTGAAATTACATCAACAAGAGGTGTCATAACCTCCTCTGCCTGAATATATTTAAAGAAAAGAATATCTGCAACATAGCTGTGTTTATCATCATCAATAACACCTTCGTTTTTTCCTATAAGGAAAAAGGTGTAAATATCCTCTCTCGATTTTACAGGTGTAATACTTTTTTCACTGATTTTTAACCTTTTTTTAAGAAAGCTATTAAACATTAGTGAAAGGCTAATCAGGGGTCGAAATATTGTTAAAAGAATCATAACTGGAAAAGAATAGAACATAAGCAGATTTTCTGCTTTTGCTTTAGCCAGGACCTTTGGCATTATTTCACAAAACAAAAGAAAAAAGATTGTCTGAACAAAAGTGACAATCAGCAGTTCTGTTTCATTGGAAAGAAAGGCCCTTGTAGCCACATAAGTAATAAAGGCAGCTGCACTGATATTAACAATATTATTTCCAATAAGCACCATTCCTATGGCACTTTCCATATCATCGAGTATTCTTAAACTTCGCCTGGCTCCTCTACTCCCTTTGTTGCTGTATGTTTCAATTGTCATTCTGCGGGATGAAACAATAGCTGTTTCCACACTGGAAAAGAAAGCAGAACCAATAATAAAAAAAATAATAGCAATATAATAAATAAAATAGGGTGAATTTATTATCATAAATTCTTTTCCTGAATAAAGATTTCGATTAATTCTATTTTTATTTTTTTTATACTTTTTATTTTTATTTTCATTTTGTCAAATTCAACAAAGTCCCCCTTTTCAGGGAAATTTTCAAATTTTTCGATCAAATATCCTCCTATTGTATCAGAATTGTTGCTGCTAAAATCTACGTCAAAAAAAGAATTGAACTCATCTATCTGCATTTCTCCAAAAGCTATAAAGTGATTTTCAGAAACACTACGAATTTCATTTTTTTTATGGCTTTCCCATTTTCCAAACTCCTTTCCCAGTATTGCAGAAAGAATGGAGTTAAGGGTCACAATGCCAGCAGTGCCTCCATATTCATCAACAACAACAGCAATTTGAATTTTTTTAAGAAGAAAATCATTGAGCAGTTCATTGAGATCCTTTGAAAAAGGGAAAAAATCAACAGGTTTTATATACTTATCTATTTTCGTTACTTTGTTGTATCCCATAAATGGAGAAATCATATCGCGTGCATCAATCACACCTATAATGTCATCAATATCGTTTTTGTATACCGGAACTCTGACAATATCATTATCATTTATTATTTTCATTGCCTCACTAATGGTACAACTTTTGGAAATAAAAATCGCCTGGTTACGCGGATACATAATATTTGAAGCCTCCCTTTTGGAAAACCTCATTACGTTTTTTATAATATCGCTTTCTTTTTTATCAATTATACCCTGCTCTTCACCTTTCTCTACAACACGGTCCAGTTCTTCTTCAGTAATTGTGCTGTGCTTTAATTCCAGTTTAAATATTTTAATAAAAAAATCTGTAAAAAGCATAATGATTTTTCGCAATGGAAAAGTTATTTTATGGAAAACCTGAAGCAGAGGAAAAGAAATTTTACTGAATTTTTTATGAAAATAAATTGTAATAATCTTAGGCGTTATTTCACAAAAAACAATAATCAGGGGAGTTATCACTAAAATAGAAATAATATGCCCATAATTAGTAAAGTGATTGAGCATTATAGAAGTAGTAAAAGTTGAAAGCGCTATATTTACAAAAAGATTACCAAGGAGTATTGTTATAAGTATTTTGTCTGGCTCCATTAGAGAAGCAGCAATAGCCCTTTCGATATAATTTGATGAAACCGAAAACTTATGAAGGTCGGCTTTTTTCAATGAAAAAAGAGCAGTTTCTGAAGCTGAAAAAAATGCAGAGAAAGCCATAAGAAGTAAAATCAAAAAAATATGGAGCAACAAATAATCCATTATATTTTACTCATTCCCAGGAAATAATTCCTTTTCTTTAATTTTCAATACTCTTGCGCATTTTTTTTTAAATTTATCTGTAGGCATTTGTACTCCCTTTTCAATTTTAGAAAGATATGAAGGAGAACATTCTAATTGCTCTGCAAGTTTGTTTTGCTTCATGTTTTTTTTCTTTCTTACAGCCCATATATTATTAGGTGAAAGCTCATTTAAATAAATATTTGTTTTTTTTATGCTTTCATCCGGAAATAATACTTCAACATCTTCATTAAAATAATCAGCACACATTTTCTTAAAAGAGCCTGTTGGATTGACAAGTCCCTTTTCAACTTTACACAGATAGGATGGTGAAACCTTTAGATGATTTGCCAGATCTATCTGCTTCATTTTTGTTTTTCTTCGAAATAAAGGGATTAAATTTCCCAAAATGAGTCCTCCGATTATTTATACATGAAACAGAAATTTAATTCATATCAAGTGTAACATTAACCTGAAAAGTTTTTTCAGTTATATTCCCGGAATAATCTGAAGCTGTAATAATAAACTTATTAAGCCCTTCTTTATATTGGATTTTTGAAACTTTATAATAGCCTGCACTATCATAAAGATCATTAAAGCTTTTATCACTCACAGAAAACCCATGTTCTGACAATTTAATTTTATCAAACTCCGTGTCCATAACATCTTTCCCATTTAAATTAACTTTTAACCTGTAAATACCAAACCTCTCATTACCTGATGCAGAATCGTTAATTTCTATAAGTAGCGGGAAATGCCTGGTAAGCCTAATATTGGAGTTTTCATTTATTCTTATATAGCGGTCATTGATTTTAAGGTAAAAAAACCTAATCTCCGGCTTCTTTTCATCAACATAGGTTTCCATAAATTTAAAAGGATTAACAGATTCCCTGAGTTTCAAATCCAGTACTGTAAAGTGAATATGGCTTCCATAGGATCTTCCTGTATTTCCCATTTGTCCAATTACATCATTCTCTGTATATTTTTCTTCAAGCTTTTCACCATCCTGAAGGTGCATATAAACTGAAACAATGTTATCAGAATGCTTGATAATTTTATAATTTCCCCCACCCCAATAATTTTCAAGAGGGAAAAGAGCTTTATTCCATGCATATAAAAGCTTGCCATCTTTAACAGGATAAATCCTTGAGTCTGTACTGACAAAATCTATCCCATCATGAAAATGATCCCCTCTGCTTTCGCCAAAAGTTGAAGTTAAGCGGGGATTGTTAATTGGCCACCTGAATGAAACATTCCACATAGCAAGAATAAACAGAGACAGACATATTGCAAATCTTTTCACTTTTATTCTCCAGAGCTGACAGTATGGATTTCACAAAACCTTCCTGGTTCTGTTCCTGCATAAAAATACTGGGAAACGCTTAAAGGGCATTCCTCATTTCTTCCAGCCACATTACCTGATTCAATACAAATTTTTTCCAATGTTATTCCTTCAATATCAGAGAAAAAATCGCCTGGAGTGTTTTCTTTATACACACCAGCAATGTACTCCCCCCAAACAGGAGCAGCAACACCACTTGCTGATCTCCCCTGACCAAGTGATATAGAACCTGTTCTATTTCCAATCCATATTGAAGTGACCTGTTCCTGAGTATAACCAATAAACCATGCATCATTAAAATCGGATGATGTACCGGTTTTACCTGCGCATGGAAAATTTATTCCGTATTTTCTTAAAAGCCAATGAATTGATGAGCCTGGTTCCCTCACACCTTCAAGCATTGAGATTGTAACCCTTGCTGCAACAGGATCTATAATCTTATTATATTTTTTCCTTAAAGCATTATTTTTTTCCTGAACTTCCTTTTCATTGTCCCAAAGAATATTTCCGCTATAATCGCTAATATGCTTAATACTGTATGGAATTACAGGGATACCTCCATTGACAAGCATGGAATGAAGCCTTACATTTTCCATAGGAGAAAGCTCATAGGCACCAAGGGCAAAAGATAATGTCTTCATAAACCTTTTGTTAAAATTATTATCATCCAAATCAAGCCCATTCTTCATATAAGAAAAAACTTTATCATATCCTGTTAAATTAAGCACAGATACAGCAATAGTGTTTAATGATTTTACCAAAGCCTGTCTTGCTATTATTTTCCCGTAAAATTTTTTATCATAGTTCTGTGGTGCATAACCTTTTTCAAAAATTACAGGTTTATCATCAAAAACAGTCGAAGGAGTTATTTTTTTTGTTTCAACAGCTGAAGCATAAACAAGCGGTTTAATGGATGATCCAGGCTGTCTTCTTATCTGGCTTGCATTGTCAACCTGTGATGCAGTTGTGAACTGGTATCCGCCAACATAAGAAATTATTTCTCCAGTATGTGGATTTATTGAGATCATCCCACCTTCAATATCTTTAGCTTTAGCCTCCTCGATTTCAGCTGCCTCTTTTCCTTTTATTTTAGAAGCTCTGTTAATATGATATTCCCTTTGAGCAGATATACCTCTTCTGAGGCTCTTCAATGCCAGCTCCTGACTTGAAGCATCAATTGTGGTATAAACCGAAAGCCCCCCTTTTTTCACAGCATCTTCACCAAACTTATCAACCATGAGACGACGAATTGATTCATTAAGAAATGGGGCTCTGTTTATCCTGTAAGCGCTATACAAAAAACTTCCAATAAGGGAGGTGATTTTTTGATCTTCATTGTTTTGTTCCACTCCCCATTTTTTTAAAAAAGCTTTATACATTAACTCAATTTCACTTTCCTTAATAAATCCTGCTGAACTTAATGACTCAAGTATTCTTCTGGTTTTTGTAACAGAGTTTTTAAGATTAGACAAAGGAGAATAAATTAAAGGATTGGAAATTGTAGCAACAATCATTGCTGATTCAGCAACATTAAGCTCTCTGACAGATTTACCAAAGAACATTTTTGAAGTAGATTCAACTCCATAAGAACCATTTCCAAAATATATTAAATTCAGATACATTGAAAGAATATCCTGTTTATCATAGAATTTTTCAATCTCTACTGCACAGTATGCTTCATAGATTTTTCGCTTCAGGTTTCTTTCCATGTCAGTAAAAAGAACTTTTGCCAGCTGCTGGGTAATAGTACTTCCCCCTTGAACTACTCTGAAATTTATTATATTTTTTACAAATGCCCTGAAAATTCCAGAATAGCTAACACCTTTATGCAAATAAAAATTTCGATCCTCACTGGCAATCACAGCATTGACAAGAGATTCAGGAATATAATCAAAGGGTACAATCTCTCTTTTTTCTTCAAAAAATTCACCTATTATTTCATTGTTCCGATCATATATTCGCGTGGGAATATCTACTACTTTAGCACCAACCTCAACTTCTATTCTCGTATATGGGTAGCCCTTTTTCATCTCCTCAGTTCTGTCAATAAGGAGCTTGTACCTTGCAAGTCTTTCAAGTGCAATCTCTCTTTGGGAAAGCCATTCATAATAAATATAACCTGAATAAGCAAAAATCAAGGCAATCATCACAAGAGGTATGTATATAAAAAACAGCTTCCATCTTATTAAAACCCATTTAAGATATTTCATTTATGAATTAACCTCATTAGTTCCAGTATTATTAAAATATTTTTTCCCGGAAAGCTGTCCACAGGCTCCGGAAATATCCTGGCCCATACTCTTTCTGATAGATACAGGGATGTTCATAATCTCAAGCTCTTCAGTGAATCTTTTAATGTCATCTGCATCTGGAATAGGAAGGCTATGATTTCCCGGATTAAGCGGTATAAGATTTAACTTGATTCTGGAGAAGCGAAACATCTTTTTCAAACGCTTTACATCCTCAGAGGATATATTGTCTTTTCTCATTATATATTCAATAGTAAGCCTGTTTCTTGAAACAGGAAATTTATGCTCAAGCATTTGAGCAATTTTGTTAAAGGGATATTTTTTTTCTACTGGCATATTTTTTGCTCTTTTATCAGCTTCTGAATCATTAAGGGACAGTGCCAAGTTATAGGGTCTTTCTTCGTCAATATAGCGTTCTATTGCAGGAAGGATTCCACATGTTGAAATAGTAATTTTTCTCACTGAAATATGAAATCCAAAGGTATAATTCATTATGTCTGCAGCTTTTAGAACATTGTCATAATTCAAAAAAGGCTCTCCCATACCCATAAAAACAATGTTGTTATTTTTTAAGGCAGATTCCCGCCTGACCTGACAAATCTGATCAAGAATTTCTCCAGCTGATAAATTTCTTTTAAACCCGATTTTTGCTGTTTCACAAAATCCACATCCCATGAGACATCCAACCTGGGATGAAATACATATTGTTAGCCGACCTTCATTATCCATATCGCTTTTAATCAAAACTGATTCAATAAAATGTCCATCTGAAGTGCGGAAAAGGAATTTTTCAGTGCCATCAATTTTAGAAATTTTTCTGTCTTCCAGAATAAGAGGAGAAATTTCAAATCTTTCCTCAAGAAGAGCACGCAATTTTTTTGAAAAATTTGTCATTTCACTGAATGAAGAAACATTCCTTTCATAGAGCCAGTTAAAAAGTTGAGCTGCCCTGTAATCCTTTTCTCCCAGGCTGCTGAAAAGAACAAGTGCCTCGTTAAAATCTAAATCTTTAATATTTTGTTTCATTTTATACGCGTTTCAATTAGGGTAAAAAAATAAAAATCAATTTTCGCTTTTCATTTTTTCTATCTGCCTTATTTCAAAAAGAGCCATTTTGTTGTCAGAGTCTATGTTAATTACCCTTTCAAATATCTGCACAGCAGAGTCATAATCTGCAAGATTTTTATAAGACATGGCTAGTGCAAAGAGCGCATTAACCATATTCTGATCAATGGCTATGGCAAGGTTAAACTCTTCAACTGCTGCTTTGTAATCCATCATTTGATAATAGGATGCGCCATTTATATAATAAGCGAATTTATTTTTTTTATCTTTTTCAATATATTTTTCAATTGTTCCAACAGCTTTACTGTAATTGTTTACCCTGAAATAGTTTTTAGCCAGGTTATAAAGAATCTTCTGATTTCCAGGGAATTTTTCAAGTCCATTTTCCAGCAGTTCAATAGCTTCAAGATACTTATGCGCAGCAACCATTTTCTTTGAACTTTTAACAGTATCAATAGCCTCATCCCAGGCAAGTTCAATAATAAACAGCGTTATATCATCCAATGCACCCACATCGCCCATGTGTGCCCGTACATCACTAATTATTGCCTCTGTGAAATCCTCCAGATCCTTTCCCCTGTGACCAAGAATTGATCTCTCAAAACCTTCATCCGAATACTCTTCTTTTTTATTGTTCTGAGCTTCAGGTATTCCATCTGTATAAAGAATAATACGATCTCCATATTCCAGCTTTAACTGCTTTTCCTCATAGGTATCTCTGGCCTCTTCAAGAGCTCCTATAAAAAGACCCCCTG
>CAYTLM010000016.1:0-18825 GCA_964438485.1 uncultured Leptospirales bacterium
TTAAAAAAATCCAGGTTTCTGTAAGAGGGATTCCCTGGTAATTGTCAATATCATGCACCTGTATATCTGTGATTTGAGCCTTTGCATAGATCATGTAATCATTATAGGTTCCATGCTGCGCAAAAAGGGGCATTGACAAAAATAGCATTAATAGTGATATAATAGTTGTTTTTTTCATTGGTTTCTCCAGAAGATTAGCTGCTTTAAGAGGCTATTTTACCAGCCTCTGTTTGCCAGCTTGTCAGAGTCATTAAGCTCTGACATTCCTATGCCAGTCATGGGCTCTCCCAGATTCTTTGAAATTTCAGCCAGCTTTGAAGCGTCTTTGTAGCAGGTAACAGATTCCACTATGGCTTTTGCCCTTTTTGCAGGGTTTCCTGACTTGAATATTCCTGAGCCTACAAATACAGATTCAGCACCAAGGTGCATCATCAACGCAGCATCTGCTGGAGTGGCTACACCACCTGCAGAGAGGTTGGGAACAGGGAGCTTTCCTGTAATAGCAACTTCAAGGAGAAGTTCATAGGGTGCGCCTATATCTCTTGCAACACTCATAAGCTCCTCTTGAGGGAGATTTTTTATCCGGGCAATATCATCCATGAGTGTTCTCATGTGTCTTACTGCTTCAACTATGTTGCCTGTACCAGCTTCACCCTTTGTGCGGATCATTGCTGCACCTTCACCAATCCGCCTTAGTGCCTCACCAAGGTTTCTGCATCCGCATACAAAAGGTACTTTGTAATTATTTTTATTTACATGAAATCTGTCATCAGCAGGGGTGAGCACTTCACTCTCATCTATAAAGTCAACTCCCAAAGCTTCGAGGATCGAAGCTTCTACAAAGTGTCCTATTCTGCATTTTGCCATAACAGGTATATTTACAGATTTTTGTATTTCTGCTATCATTTCAGGAGCAGACATTCTTGCCACACCACCGGCAACGCGTATATCCGCAGGCACTCGTTCAAGTGCCATAACAGCTACAGCACCGGCATCTTCAGCTATTTTAGCGTGGTCTGGGGTTACAACATCCATTATTACCCCATTTTTAAGTTTTTCAGCAAGCTCTACTTTTGTTTTCCAGGTAGAGTCCTGTCTGATTGACCATAATTTATTATTCATTTTTTTATCCTTTTACCTTTTAATTCAATAATTATAATATATTGCTAAAATCTGTTTTATGTAAAAATAAAAAGTTTTTATCAGTTTGGTACAAGTTAAATTGAAGCGGTTAATTTTCAATTTTTTTTTAATAGTTTTTAATTTTTGTTAAGTAAATAGCAGATACTATTCTTATAAAGCAATGAAAAATTTAAAAAAAATTAATTTTAACAGATAAAGCAGGGAAAGGTTTACCATTTATAAAATATTATCATTTTATTTGATTTTGTCGATAATTAAATGTGAAACTGGAGGAAAAGTATGTTTAAAAAAATATTATTAATATTATTAATTCTTGTTTTGACACCTGTAATTCCTGGTATTATCAGTGCAAGGGAAAGCTATGAGGATTATCTTGAAAGCTATAATAGAAATATTCAGGGTGAAACCAGAGTTCGGAGGGACAAGCCTTTGTCAGAAATTCGTCCTGGAGAAAGGGACACCTTTCTTGATGAACTTAGGGGAGCAGTGAGGGAAGAGATTGATCAGGGCATTGTTAATCAAAAGGCTGAAAAAACCAGGACAGTTAATGATAATAAATTTGTTGAAGATGTAAGGCAGATTGTAAAGGAAGAGATTGAAGATGCAATAAAAATTAAACAGTTGAGGTATCTTAAAAGCGGTACATTTGAGATTGGGGGCTTTCTTTCATTTCAGGCAAGAGGAGTTGACTCAAGTAATAATGATAACAATAATATTTTAAGGGTATATCCACAGTTGGCCTATTTTTTATTAAACAATATAGCTATTGCAGTAAAAGGCGAAGCAGAGTTTAATCTGACAACAGATACACAGGCCTATAATGCAGGTTTGGGCCCCCAGTTTGTTTTTGGTATAACAAAAAATGATGATATCTGTTTTTATGCTGATATGATGGCTGGTATAAGCAGAAATACCTCCATATCAAAAAAGTATGGCTATAGGTATTCCAATGGCCTGGGTGTGAAATTCATAACAGTTAGTGGCGTAATTTTTAATGTGGGTGTGCAGCTTGTTTTTGATAATCTGGGAGGAAACAGTTCAGGATTCCAGAATCTTATTGTTCCTACTATTGGGATAACAGCGTGGTTCTAGAGGCTTTGTTTGACATTTCCGCTTCAGAATAAGGCAATCCCTCTTGTAAGGGATTTAATTTCTCAGACCTTTGAAAAATATGTAGATGCAGATCCATTTGATGTTGTATCCAGGGTAAGGGAGTTTTTTTTTAACAATCCTGAAATTATAAAAAACGGCCTTGGTAAAAAGGGTGTTTTTTTTGATGAGGGGTTTTACGAGGATTTTATTTCAAAAGAAATTTCCAGTTTTCTTGCAGTGCTGGTAATGCAGCCGGTAAATAAATTTATTGATAACAGTGATTTTAATTTTTTATATTCCATTTCCAGATCAGGTGCTGTTTCTTCAGATTTTGTTAAAGAAACAATATATTTTATTTTTAAAAATTCATTCGATTTTTCTGAGGCTCATATTTTTTTGAAAAGTTCATGCAATGTTTTTCACTACAATGTTTTGAACAGATATATGGCAGAGTTGTTTTTCAGGCAGAGCAGGATTTTTGGCTTATTAAAAGAAGAAGTTTCTGATTTCTTTTCATTGCAGGAATGGATAAATTTTATAGGAACTGTCTTTCTGGTAAGACCACTGGTTTATGCTAAAATGAGTTCAGGTTGTCATCTGCCCTGTAATTATGAAAATATGGGTAGCTTTATTAAATGGGTTAGCAAAGATTTTTATCCCCTGCCTGAGCGAATTATTGAAGAGGCATATAAAAGTTTTTTGCCAGGACATAACCCTGTGTTATACGGCTCCCTGCCCGGGCTTATTGCTGTGCTTGACACCATGTACCGGATTAGGCCGCATCAGGCAGAGTATGAAAAAGCAGAGGAATCGAGAGACCGGAGCTGGCTTGCCATTGCAATGATAAACGCCGAACATTATTCTTTTGACAAAAATATAATTGAAGAGCTTTATTCTATTGCAGAGGATAAAAAATGGTAAAAACCCCATTGAAAATAATTCAATATATTGTACTCCTTGCTGCTTTGATACATTCTCCATTTGCTGAATTGTGTTTTTTAAATGAGGAAAGTCGAAGCCTCTTTATATTTGCAGGGGTTGCAGGACTGGTTTTGGATTTGTTTTATTCAGGTGAATTTTTTATCAGAGCTGTAAAAAGCGGGCAGCACAGGGGATTTAAGTTTTATTTTTACAACAACTATGGATGGGTTGATTTTTTAAACTCTCTTGTTATGCTTTTATTTGTTTCAATTCCCTATATAGTGATTGTTTTTTATGGCAGTTCTGATCTGCAAATGGGAAAGGCTTTTTTTATATTGTACAGCCTCTCAGCTTCCATAAGAATAGTGCGCATATTAAAATTCGCTGTTGTGATTGTGCCTGAAAATAAGGGCATGGCTTTAAGGCATACCTGGATTATAAGCTGTTGTGCTGTTGCAGGGATTTTTATTGTTGCCCTTGTTGTTGCAGTAAGCGGATTGCGCAATGTTTCATCAGGGCTTTCCCTGTATTTTTCAGCGCTTGTTGTAGTTTTTATTATCAGGATTTTTTATCTGCGCTATTTTGAATTAAACATATCCCATGTTATTGGTGTTGTTGATTCTGGTATGAGGAAAAAAAATTATAACCGAATTGCAGTAATTGATGAGAGGCATAGGGATGATGAGGTTTTTCGTCTTGCTGATTATTACAACAGATTTTTTCTTCCAGCTAAAATGAAGCAGACTATTGATGCAAAGAGTTTGAGGCCTTTTCCCGGAGTTTCAGATAAAAATAAAAAGGAATAAAAGGGGAATTGGCTTTTAATAGTTTATATCAATTATTTTAAGGGAGGTATTTTTTTCAGAGATGCCTGATCTGTTTTCTTTAAAAATAAAAATTATTTCAGTTCTGAAATTCTTTTTTATAATAAAATAATACTCTCCACCAAGCTTCCGTACAAGGTCTATGCCTCTGCCTGTTTCTGATAAAAATTCAGTGATATCCTCGCCTGTTTCATGGGCTTTTTCTATGAGTGTGTTTTGTTTCACAACATCATTGATGCTTTCCAGCACTCTTTCACGCGTAAGGTTTCCATTATAATCGCTTATTGAAATAGCATAGCTTTCTTCTGCTCTTCCGAAAAAAAGGTCTACAAAAGAATTTTCAGGAAGTGTGACTGGTTTTCTTTTTAATTTTTCCTGAGTAAACCCGTATGAGTGATACACGGCATTTATGGCCATTTCATTGATTAGAAGTGTGAGGGTTGATTTTTCAACAATATTAAATCCCCATGCAGCAATCTGTTCCAGGATCATTTGTGTAGCCTGTTTTATCTGGGTTGATTTGCTTATTTTAATTTTTTTTATATCCATGGGGTTTTTGAGGTAGTTTTTAATTCCAAAAATTCCTTCTCCAGTAATCAGCTTCATGGAAAGGGTTAAAAGCTCTGATCTGTCAACAGGCTTATGCAGTACATTACCTATGCCTTGAGTGAATATTCTGTCAAAGAAAGAGTCTATGTTTTTATCTGTAATCATAATTGCAGGAATATTCGGGTAGTTTTCATTTATGTATTCATATAATTCAAAGGCATTGTCTCCTGGCAGCTCAATTTCTGAAACAACAAGATCATAATCATAGGCTCTTAATTTTGAAATTGCATCAAATGCAGAATCACAATAATCTACTTCAAATCCCTGATCTGAATATATGTCACCAATTGTATTGCGATATTCTGAAATATCAGCAATGAGAATCCTCTTTTTCATTGAAAGCCTCTAAGGATTTTATAGAATATATAAATTACTATTTATTTTAGGTATTAAATTAAATATGTAAAAGATTAATGCTTTTTGTTAAATATTATATAATCTTATTGAGATAATTATTTTTTTGTTGATTGTTTTATGCCTTTGCTTTAATTATTATAATGTTTAATGACGATAAGTAATATATTATAATCATTAGCAAATTATTTTTTTATTTACGAAATGTTAAAATAGTTTGATGATTGTGTCAATATTATAATAAAAACCGGAGGACAAATGAAGCGGATAATAGCATTTATATTAATAGTTTTTTTTACAGGGCAGATTTTTACCATAGCTCAGGAAAACAGGCTCGTTTCAGAGCAGCTTGATAATCAGGGCAAAACCTATGACAAGCAGATACTTGAGATTAACACCAGCATACAGAAAAAAATTTCTGAAACAGGTATTCTTACAAATGAGAATATAAGAGTGCTTCCATATCAGACACAGTTTCGTGTGGGACCTGACAGGGAAAAACCCCAGTATCTTGAGATAATAAAGCACACCTATATCAGGAGCAGCCAGTTTGGAAGGGATTATATTGGTGTTGAAGAAAAAATCATGAGAATTTATACTGATGGGAATAGTGTAAGCAAAACGGAAACAATAATTTCAACAAAAAATTACAACAGCCTTGAATCGGAAGTAGTTACAGTGATTGACCCATCCCCAATGACAGAAGATAATGATGACATTATATTTACTCATGAGGTGAATAAAAAAAAGTTGATTGAAGAGAAAAAGCTGGGAGATATAAAAAACACCCTTGCTCAGCCTCTTAGAAACGAAATAAAGATGCAATTTATTATACCTAATCTGAGCATACTGTTGAATTCAATTGTATTTATTAGTGAAGCATCTTTAAAAGGCTTTGGTGATTCTGATGATCTTATGCTTGATTTTTTGAAAAAATCTACTCTTTATTGATTATAATAAAAAATAAATGTTAAGAAAAAAAGTATTTTATTGTAAAATAGAATACTTTTTTTTATAATGGTCTATTGCTTGTTGCTTCTTTTTCTGGAGGATATTTTGAAAAACCCTATTCTTGTACCTGAACTTCGGGATCTTCTTCATAAAAAAAAAGTAGGTGTTTTAAAATCATTTCTTGAAGATGGACACCCCAAGGAAATAGCTGAATATATTGCCCTTCTTAATCCTGATGAAATATGGAGAATAATAAACCTTGTAGGGAAGGAGCTTCGTGTTGAAATTTTCAGCTATCTTGATATGGATGTTCAGGTTGAGATGGTGTCCGGAACCAGAAAGAAAAATATTACAGAGCTTCTTGTGGGAATGGGCCATGATGACAGGGCTGATCTTTTTCTTAACCTGGAAAAGGATATGGTGGACAGACTCCTGGTTCTTCTTCCTCTTTCTGAAAGAGCGGATGTTATAAAGCTTACATCGTACAAAGAGCATACAGCTGGCGCAATAATGACAACTGACTTTGCCACTCTTTATGAGAATGACATTGTTGAAAAAGCCATAGCCAAGATAAGGAGGGAAGCTCCTTCAAAGGAGACAATTTATTATATTTATGTAATAAACAATGAAGGGAAGCTTATAGGGTTTGTATCATTAAGAAAGCTCATTATATCCAGGCCTAAGGATAAGGTGGCTGATATAATGAAAAGGGATGTGAAATTCGCCTATACTTCAAATGACAGAGAGGTTGTGGCAAGGATTATTGAGGAGTATGATCTGCTTGCCCTTCCTATTGTTGATGAACATGAAAACCTTGCTGGTATTGTCACCTATGATGATGCCATGGATATTCTTAAAGAGGAGCAGACCGAAGATCTTGAAAAGCTCATGGCTATTAGCGGTGGTGTTGAAAGCAAAGCCTATCTTGATATTTCCTTTATTACTCATTTTAGAAAAAGGGCTTTCTGGGTTATTGTACTTGGGCTGGTTGGTATTTTAACAGCCTTTATAATTGAGTTTTTCAGCAGTGCTATAGAAGCCCTGATTGTATTAACTTTTTATATGCCTCTTTTGAATGCTGCAGGGGGTAACACTGGTTCCCAGTCAGCTACTGTTGTTTTGCGTGCCTTAACATTAAACGAGCTTGTGTTTAAAGATATTTTCAAAGTGATAAAAAAAGAATTTTTTGTAAGCCTTTTACTTTCTGTCTGTTTAGGTATGATAGTTTTTTCAAGGGTTATTCTGCTTACAGATTCATCTTCAATTCCTGAACAGTTTACTTTAATGGGTGTAGCATTTGTTATCTCTCTTTCTTTGGCTTTGCAGGTTTTGTGGGCTACAATTTTTGGAGCAGTGATTCCCATGATTGCCACAAAGATCAGGGTTGACCCTGCTGTTGTATCAAGTCCCCTGCTTGCAACATGTGTTGATATGGGAGGGGTGGTTATATATTTTTCTGTAGCCAGGCTTGTGCTTGGAATCTAGATTATAAGCACAGGCTTTAAACTTTGGCAATTACAACAGCACGAAGAGGTGCCTGGTATCCTTCAATTGTTTTATCTTTATCAAGAGGGTCAAGGAAATCGTTTAAGGATTCTGTGTTTACCCAGTCTGTTTTTCTCTGTTCCTCCTCTGTTGTTTTTGTTATATCTATACAGAGGCTTTTGCTAAACCCGGCTTTTTTAAGCCAGGATTGAAGAACCGGAATAGTTGGTAAAAAATAAACATTCTGCATCTTGGCGTATCTTCCAGTAGGGTAAAGGCAGATATGTTCATCTCCTTCAAGAATCATTGTTTCAAGCACAAGTTCCCCATCTGCTGCCATGACAAGTCTTATGTTTTTTAGAAATTCAACTGGGGATATTCTGTGATAAAGAACACCCATGCAGAATACTGTGTTAAATTTTTTCCCAGGAATATACATCTCCTCAAACCGAATAGGGAGCGTATGAATTTTTTCCTGGTTTGCCATGGAGTTTAAAATTTTAAACTGGTAATAAAAAACAGAGTAGGGCTCTATGCCTAATAAAAATGCAGGGTTTTGCTCAAGCATGCGAAACATATAATAGCCATTGCTAGAACCAATGTCAAGTATGTGCCTTCTGTATAAAGGAGAAATAAAATTTTTAATCCTGTCCCATTTGAGATTGGACTGCCATTCAGTATCAATAGTTATTCCAAAAATTTCAAATGGTCCCTTTCTCCAGGGCCAAAGCTCCATGAGCCCTTTTTTCAGCTTTTCCCGATCTTTGGAGGAAATTTCATCAGGCTTCCCAATTTTTACAGAGTCTCCATAAAAGTCAGTAAACTCTGTTTTGTTCATGGATAATTGTGAAACAATATTGCTTAGCTTTCTTCCCTTTACATCTTTTTTTGTAAGCTCATTTTCTTTTTTTAATAAAAGATCTTTGTAGTAGTTTATCTCCTGATCTTTAAACTGGAAGCTTGCTGCTTTTTCAATAAATCTATTCATATTATTTCACGCATAAAAAAGCAGCAAAATGATACCACTTGAACCATAGCTCAATTTTTTCAAAGCCTGCATTGGCAAGCCTTTTTTTATGACATTCGATAGTTTCAGGTATCAATACATTTTCCAGGGCTTCGCGCTTGCGTGAAATTTCAATTGTTGAATAACCGTTGTTTTCTTTAAATCCATAGTATATCTCCTGCTGGAGTTCAGCAAGTTCATTGCTTTCATTTACTGTTTTTTCAGTTAAAAGAAATATTCCCCCTGGAATCAGTGATTTATATATTCTGTTTATAATATTGTCTCTGTCCTGGGGCGGTATAAATTGCAAAGTAAGGTTTGCTACAACCACAGAGGATTTTTCAAACTCAATGTCTCTTATGTCTGCAACAAGGGCTTCTATTCTTCCTGCTGAGCCAAAGCCGTCAGTTCTTTTAATAAAGAGGTCTATCATTGGGCTGGAGTTGTCAATTGCTGTAAGTTTAAAATTCCGGTCTTTCATTGTTGAAATAAGGGCTGATGCATAGTTTCCATTAGAACAACCCAGGTCATAGATTTTTGTATTGTCCTTATAAAACCTGGAGCTAAGCAGAGCCTGATTTTTTATTATTTCACTATAAAAAGGAACGGACCTCTGGATCATATCATCAAAGACACTGGCAACAGTATCATTGAATTCAAATGGTTTGTGTTCAGGAAAGTTTAAAAAAATATCATCTTTTTTCATGTTGTTTTTATCTCTGTTTATTTTTATGCAAAAATCAGCAGGTTTTTAAAATATCGTTTATAATAACACCAGCAGCTGTGAGGCCAAAAATTCCAGGCATATAGGAAATGCTTCCCTGTATTTTTTTGTGCAGCCCTTTATCATCTTCAACTGTGGTCTGGGTATTGAGGTTCTCCTTTGAATAAACACACCTTACACCGCTTGTTATGCCTGCGCTTTTAAGTTTTTTTCTAAAGGTGCGGGCAAGCGGGCAATATTCTGTTTTGCTTATATCGCACACTTCAACACCTGTTGGGCAAAGCCTGCTGCCTGCGCCCATTGATGAAACAAAGGGAATTTTTCTTTTTTGAAGCTCGCATATAAGTGAAACTTTGGAGTCCAGCTCGTCAATGGCATCAATAGCATAACAGCTGTTGTAGTTCCAAGGTATAATTTCATTGATGTTTTCAGGAAGCAGCCTTTTTGTAATTTTTATTATTTCAGCCTGGCTATTGATGTCTTTGATTCTCTCTTCAGCAACATCGGTTTTGTATTTACCAATGGTTGATACAAGGGAAAGGATTTGCCTATTTATGTCAGATGGCGCCACAGTATCATAATCAAGGAGTATTAATCTGCCCACACCTGCCCTTGCCAGGGCTTCTGCTGAATATCCGCCAACACCGCCAAGTCCAAATACAGCAACTGTTGCGTGCCTTAGCTTTTTTACACCTTCCATTCCTGTGATGATTTCTGTTCTTGATTGATCCATCATATACTTAATCTGAATATCCTTGCTGCATTCATAGTTGTTTTTTCTGCAACTTTTTCTTTTTTTACACCCAGTATTTCTGCTGCTGCTTCAAGGTTGAGAATAATATTTGAGGGAACATTTGGTTTCTCAGTTCCTACAGGGGGAATATCAGGGCTGTCTGTTTCAAGCAGAAAATTATAAGGATAAATTTTTTTTAAAACATCAGCTCTTTTTTTGCTGTTTCTGTATGTTAGTACGCCGCCCATTGAAAAGGACAGGCCCATTTCCATCATCTCTTTAGCTATTTGCACACTCCCTGAAAAGGAATGGATGATCCCTCCTGCCTGGGGAATGTCGGTTTTTTTTAAGGATATTGCAAGTTCATTAAAGGCACCGCGGCAGTGTATTACTACTGGCATGTTTTTGTGAACAGCGAATCTCATCTGCTCCTCAAAAACAGCAAGCTGTAGTTCAAAGTCCGGGCTTGTAATTTTTTTATCCAAACCAATTTCGCCAATAGCAACTGCGCCAGTATTTCCAGCCTGTTCAAGCCTGTTATAAACATCAAGGTCGCTCTCTTTAACATACCAGGGGTGCACGCCTGTGGTAAATTCTACTTCGCTGTATTTTTTAGCCAGTTTACAGGATTGTTCCCACTGGTCTATTGTGATTGATGATGTTATTAGTTTTACAAGACCGGCGTTTTTGGCATCAGATATTATTGAGTCCAGGTTTGTGGTAAATTCCCGGCTTTCAAGATGGCAGTGAACGTCTATGAGTTTCATTTTTATTCAGGTGTAATATTATTCTTTTTCATTTTTTCAAGATAAAGTTCCAGGTCACCCATTGATATAAAGTATTGATTTTTTCCTTCTGTATCAAATTCCAATACGAATGAGGAGTAGTGTTTTCCACATACAATAAAGAGCTCCTGTTCTGGAAATTCGCTGAATATATATTTTATGTGTGCAATTTCTGTGGGATCCATTTCATTGATCTGTCTGAAATCAAGGATTACAATATCGTGAGCAATGCTTTTAATAAATATACTAGAGAGTACTTTATTTCTTTCACTCATTGCAGCTTCTGATTTTAGGGTAAATCTGAAAATCAGGGAAGTTTTACCGTTCTTTTTTGAAACAATGATATTTGTTGCAGCGTTTTCCTGAAGCTTTATTCTTTGTTCACGGGACTGATTGATTGCTGTACGCACCTTACCTGAAAGAATGAGGGGATCGGAGTTTTTTGAAATATAGTCAAGAACACCAAACTTCATTGCCAGGAGTACATCATCTTTTTTTGTTTGAGATGAATACATTATTACAGGGATATGCCTGGTGAGATCATCTGCTTTAAGCCTTTTCATTACCTCATAGCCATCAATGTCGGGCATTACAACATCAAGAATAACAAGGTCAGGGTTCCCGTTTTTTGCAAGCTCCAGTCCCATTTCACCTGAAGATGCTGTAATTACATTGTGCCCATCTTTTGTAAGTATATCAGATGTTATTTTAAGAGCCATTTTTGAGTCATCAATAAGCAGGATGAGGCCATTCAAGTCAGGATCAAATTTGAGCTCTTTAAGTAAGGGGGTTTCTTTTTTGTTTTTGTCAGAATGTTTTTCTGAAAGCAATCTTTCAATACATTGAAGTACGTGGTTTTCAGTAAATGGCTTGGCAAGGAAATAGGATGCGCCATTGTGTATGCCTTCAATTATATTCATCTCCTGGTTTGCAGAGCTGACTATAACTATTTTTGCTTTGTTATCATATTTCCTTATTTCTTTTGTTGCCTCTATACCGTTCATGCCAGGCATATTGATATCCATGGTCACAAGGTCAGGTTTAAATGTGGTATATGCAGATAGAGCCTTGTCTCCTCTCTCACATTCGTGCACAATAGTGTGACCCATTGCAATGAATATATCTGCAAGCTTTTTGCGGGCAAGTTTTGAATCATCAACCAATAAAATTCTAGCCATAGGACATTCTCCTGAATAACTTTGCTTTTTTATTCACCGATAATTTTAACAAGCACCCTCTTTGGGCGCTTCCCGTCAAATTCCGCATAGTATATCTGTTCCCATGGTCCAAAATCAAGTTTACCCTGGGTTACTGCTGCAACTATTTCTCTGCCCATTACAGAACGCTTGATATGTGCATCACCATTGTCCTCGCCTGTGCGGTTGTGCCTGTATTGGGATATGGGTTCGTGTGGTGCAAGTCTTTCCAGAAAGTCATCAAAGTCCTGAATAAGGCCGCTTTCAGCATCGTTTATATAAACGCTGGCAGTTATATGCATGGCATTAACAAGACATAATCCTTCCATGATTCCGCTTTTTTTAAGCTCTCTTTCAACATCTCGTGTAATGTTGATGTACTCTCTTCTTGAGCTTGTGTTAAACGTCAGGTATGCTGTATGTGATTTCATTGTTTACTCCTTAAGTGACATTTCAAGAACTTCAACAGGGTGAAGCACTTTGAATTCTGTATTCATTTCTATCTGCATTTTGCAGGTTTCACAGTCTGTAATAACAATTTCAGGATGCACACTGTTTATCATGTTAAAAAGATTTTTCCCCACATCCTGGGATATCTGGTAGTTTTCATTTTTAAATCCATATGTACCAGCAATTCCACAGCATTCAGAATTAAGTACAACCAGATCAAGTCCCGGAATCATTTTTAAAACATTGAGAGTGTATATTACTCCTCCTGTTCTTTCCAGGTGGCAGGGGGAGTGATATGCTGCTCTTATGCTCAGGTTCTTCATTGCTGGAATATTCCCTGACATAAACTCTTCAAAAATGAATCTTGTAATGTAAAAGGTTCTTTCATTAAATGCTGAATTATCGAGTTTTAAAAATCCGGGATATTCATGCTTAAGTGCATAGGTGCAGCTTGATGAAGTGGATATTATTTTCATGTCAGAGCTGGTTTTGGATAAAGATTTTATATTGAAAGCAGCATTTTTTTTTGCCTTTTCAATATAGCCGTTTGCTATTAAAGGCACACCGCAGCATTTTTCCTTTGTAACCTGAACTCCATATCCAAGGGCATTGACCACCTTTACCATTTTTATGCCAAGTCCATGATTATTGTAGTTTACATAGCAGCCGTGAAAGTAGAGAACATTTTTTTGAAAACCGTTTTGACTTTTTATGGTTTTTTTCCTGAACTTTCTGCTAAAGGTTCCTTTGGCATATGCAGGAAATGTTTTGCTATAGGGTATTCTCAAAAGCAAATGCATAAATATTTTGACTATTCGTAAATTAATTATAAAGTTAACAATAGAGCTGAACATGGTTGCAATTGAGCCTACAAAATCTGTTCTGCTCATGAAAAAATCTCTGGGTCTGAACCAGTGAATTTTAGAATAGTTCCATTTGGCTTCCTGTATAATTTCTGCGATTTTAACATCAGAAGGGCATGCTATTTCGCATCTTTTGCAGTTTGTGCAGTATTTAAGAGAGGCGTCAACAAGCTCGGGATTTTTTATCCGTAATCTTTCTGCATCAGGGCCTGACTGTTTAGGACCGGGAAAAAGATGAGTTGCCTGGGATACGGGGCAATACATATTGCATATTGTACATTTTATGCAGTGGTCAAAACTTATATTTTCCTTACTTATCATTTTTTCAGTTCCTTAATGATTGTTTCAGCACAGCTAAACCCGGTTGATATTGCCACACCAGCTCCATTCCCTTCTTTTACAGGATTATATCCGGCAAGGACTGAGCCTGCACAAAAGAGGTTCTTTACTGTTTTTCCTTCACTATTTTTCGGGTTAAGCTTTTTGTTGGTTTCAACCCCATATTCTAAAAAGGGATGGCTTTTTTTATCAAAAAAGGAATCATTATACCATTTATTTTCAGGCTTGTCATTTTTTACTTTAAGCCCAAGTACAGGCTCAAATATATTGTGAAACTCACTTGCCAATCCTCCTGTAAAAAAACTGCCAGTAGCAAGAACAAAAAAATCAGCGCTAATACCTGGGGTGCCTGAACCTTTGGTAATAATCTTCTCTAAAGTGTTCCCCTTGTATTCGCCTGATTCAGCTCTATCTCCTGAAATATAGTCACCACCCAGACTTATGTACCGGTTCTTAAGGGCATTATCAAGCCTTAATCCGGGAATGGAAGGTGGAAGGGAAGGTATTTCATAGATATATTTTCCTGTCAGCTCCTCAAGCCTTTCTCTTATAAAGGTATAGTTTTTAATGCCAAGAAATGCAGGCATGGAAACAGCTTCAGCATCTCCTGATGCTTTTATTATTTCTTCAGCAATTCTAGGCAGGTATTTTTCAGTTTCAAAAATTCGCGCAAGGTCAATGGACCTGAATTCATGGAGGTTTTTTTCCGTGTTCATATAATAGGGCAGAGAAATTTCTCCTGAAACTATTTTCAGATTTTTAAACAGACTTTTTTTCTTTAGCAGCGCGATTGTTTGCTCAGGATAATAGTCTCTGAAGCCATTGAAATTCAGAATAGCAATTTTGTGTTGATTTTTTAAAATGCTCACAGCTCTTTCATTAAAGATGCTCTCCTGTGAAAGATATGTGGGTTTAAGAGTACCTATAGCAGTGATATGAAAATGGTTTAAATCTCCATTGTTATTCAGGACAAGGGATTCCTTTTTCAGTTCATTTGAAAAAAAGTCTATGCTTTTTTTTATGTTTGAAATTCCAACAGCAGCATAGGGATGACTTCTCTGTTCAGATATTACCCTGCTGATGTGTTCAAAAGGTTTTTTGACTATATTTCTTTTTTCATCATATCCTGCCACATCAATGGAGCCTGATGAAAAATGGAGGGAGTTCATGCCGCCTGATATTATGGCTGTTTTTAAACCTTCTGAAGCGCAGCGTATGCCACAGGTAAGCCCTGCTATTCCTCCGCCAATAATTAAACAATCATATAACACTTTAATTACCTGTTGAGTTTTTTTTATCAATATCATCAAGTCCAAAAAGGCCCTGGTAAATCCAGTAAGTAAATTCAGCCTCTCTGAGGCCGTCACCCCATAAGACCAGTTGCATGCCTTTCCATCTTTCTTCAAGAAAATCCTTTAGCAGATCAATGGAGCCTTCAGCAGTTGCACCCTTGTATTCTTCAAAAAGCCCGGCTGCTCTGTATGCACATAATCCGCCCTGACATGGGCCCATGCCTATTCGGGTTCTGCGTCTAAGATCAACAATATTTCGCACTTTAAGGTTTTTAATTGCATATTCTATTTCACCTTCAGTGACCATTTCACATTCACATATTAGCCTGTAGTTTTTCATTTTTTCAGTTAAAATGCCCTGTACCCTGTGGCCGTGTCTGTAAAATGTTGATCCCACAACTGAATTTGGAATACCAGTAAAACTTTTCACGCTTTTTTTTCTGCTGATATGGCTTTCAGATCCTGGAAGAGGGATTTTGTGCGTTTCGCATTTTTTCTTTACACCCAGTTTTTTACAGGCCATGTCAACAGCTTCCTCAGCCATGAGCCTGTATGTCATAAGCTTGCCCCCTGCAATAGAGATAAAGCCATCCATGTTATCTCTTTCTTTGTGATCAATTAAGGCAATTCCTCTGGTAATGTTTCGCCCCTGTGTTTCTCCTGATACAGCAAGGAGAGGCCGTATGCCGCAATATGCTCTTAGTGCTCTTGTTTTTTTTACATTGGGAATCAGGGCTTCGCCATCATTTAAAAGAACTGCAATTTCATGGTCTGTTACAGTGAGGTCTTCAATTTCATCATAGGGGATTTCTCTGGATGTTGTTCCAATGAGGGAAACAGTATCCCCAGGAACAATAATGTCGCCATCTCCAGGAGGGCGGCATCTGTTAACAACAACATTGTTTATGCGGTAATCTATAATAAGCATTGATCCCTTTGATGGAAACATTTTTAATTCAATGCCAGCCATTTCACAGATTTGCTGTCCCCATACCCCTGCAGCATTTATCACAAGATCTGCCCTTATTTCAATATCCTCACCACTCTGGTTAACACACTTGATTCCTGTGACAGTTCCATTTTTTACAATGAAGTCCTTTACCGAAGTGTGAGTGAGTATTTTCCCTCCCCTTTCAACAGCATCAAGGATATTGGCAGATGCAAGCCTGAAAGGGTCAATGGTTCCATCTGGAACTGTTATTGCTGAAAGTATGGCATGGTTAAGATTAGGTTCAATCTCTAATGCCTTTTTTGTTGGTATTTCCTTTGCATCAATACCGGCAAATTTGCAGGCTTCAAGCAGCTTGCTGTAATAAACAGGGTCATCCTCTGGAAGGGTAACAAAAAGGCCTCCTGTGTCTTCAACGCAGTGGGCTGCTATTTTTTTTAGAATTTTATTTTCTTTTATACATTCTCTGGCAGATTCAATATCTTTTACAGCATATCTGGCTCCGGAATGAAGCAGACCGTGATTTCGACCGGTTGTTCCTGAAGCAATATCGTTTTTTTCAATAAGTACTGCCCTTATTCCTCTCATGGAAAGGTCACGCAGAATGCCACAGCCAGTAGCTCCGCCACCTATAACAGCTACAGTTGTTTCAATTACATACATTAAATCAAACCAGCCTTTTAAAATTATTATTGAAGATTTGATTCATTCCAGATTATTGGGAAACATAATAAACTTGATTTCTCCTTCTTCCAAAGACAACCCCCTAAATCCCCCTTGGGGGGACTTGATAAGTTTTGTTCACATTTATACTTTACTAAGTGCTACAATAAAAAAGTGCACTAAAAAGCATAAAATAAGTTAATCAGCCCCCTATAAGGGGGCGGCGGAAAAAGATTTCTTAGAGCAAAAATTTCATTCCGCCGGGGGTTTGCTTAACCAGATGTGTATGGAAAAAATAATATTACTTTTCCCAAAGATCCAGAATGAACTGAAAACTTTAATGAATCTTTATGGGCTCTAATGTCAAATATTTTATCTTATAAAAATGATAATTTGGCTGACAGGTAATTCAATTTCAGTATCTATGGTTTAAATTATTTGGTTTATTTTGGGATTGCTGAAAAGGATTCCCAATAATTCATTAAATTCCTGTATATTAGGGGAAACCTTAAAAAAACAGGAAAATATACTTATAAATTGACTTTACTGATTGAAATAATAAAAGTGTAAAAAAATGGTAAATAGTTATGATTTTAGATAAGATTAATTCTCCAGAGGATATTAAAACACTCACTTTTGATGAGCTCCAGGTTTTAGCTCAGGAGGTGAGAGACTATATGCTCGATGTTGTTTCAAAAAATGGCGGACATCTTGCATCTTCCCTTGGCGTTGTTGAGCTTACAATTGCTATGCATAAAGTTTTCAACACTCCATCTGATAAGATAATATGGGATGTGGGGCATCAGACCTATGCTCATAAAATTTTAACAGGCAGAAAAGAGCAGTTCAAGACAATGCGTGAATATGGCGGTATAAGCGGTTTTCCCAAGCGCAAAGAATCCCCCTATGATTCCTACAATGTTGGTCATAGCAGTACAAGCATATCCCTTGCAGTTGGTGAGGCTGTTGGCAGGGATCTGCAGGGTGGTGACTATAAGGTTGCTGCTGTCATAGGCGATGGTTCTCTTTCCGGTGGAATGGCCTTTGAAGCGCTTAACCATATAGGGCATATAGGAAATGATGTTATTATTATTCTTAATGATAATGAACTTTCTATTTCAAAAAATGTGGGTGCTATTTCCACATATCTTACTGATATGATATCAGGGAATCTTTATAACCGTATCAGAAAAAAAACAATGAGAATGGTAAAGGCAATCCCCTTTGTTGGGAAGCCCTTGTTTAATTTTCTTATAAGGCTTACAGGTTCATTTAAAAGTTTTATTATTCCGGGACAGCTTTTTGAAAATATGGGAATAAGATATTTTGGCCCTGTTGATGGTCATAATATTCCAAAGCTTGTTGAAATTCTTGACAGAGTAAAGCGCATTAATTCAGGTCCCAAGCTTATTCATGTTATAACAAAAAAGGGAAAGGGTTTTGTTCCTGCTGAGGCTGATCCATGCAGCTTTCATGGAACAGGGCCTTTTTGTACTGACACAGGAGAGAGGGCAAAAGGAGGAGGCTGTGAATCCTATTCTTCAGTAGCAGGAAGAACCCTTGCAGAGCTGGCAAAAAAAGATCCCCTTGTAACTGCAGTAACAGCAGCAATGAAAGAGGGGACAGGCCTGGTGCCCTTTGAAGAGGTTGCTCCGGAAAGACTTTATGATGTGGGTATAGCAGAACAGCACGCTGTTACTTTTTCAGCAGCTTTGGCTTCCACTGGTCTTAAACCCTTTGTGTGCATATATTCAACTTTTTTCCAAAGAGCCTATGATCAGCTTATCCATGATGTGGCTATTATGAACTTGCCTGTTAAGATTTTAATTGATAGGGCAGGTATAGTTGGAGATGATGGCGAAACACACCATGGTATATTTGATATTGCAATGTTTAGAAGTATTCCCAATTTTATTTCTCTTGCTCCATCTAATGGTGCAGAGCTTAGGGATATGATTTATTTTGCCTGGAATTATAATAGCGGGCCTGTTGCAATAAGGTATCCCAGGGGAGCGGTTGAAGTTCCCTGTGTTGATGTAGAAAATCCTGATGAGTTTGTACCAGGAAAAATCAAGGTGCTTACGCATGGTTTGGATTTGGCAGTTATTGCTGTTGGGGATATGGTAAATACAGCTTTAAAGCTTAACAGCATGCTTGAGAGCAAGGGTTATAGTGCTACTGTAGTAAATCTTCTTACAATCAAGCCTGTGGATATGCAGGGGATATCGGATGTTATAAGGGATGTGGAGTTTTTTATTACACTGGAAAATGGTATAATTGATGGAGGGATTGGAGAGTATATTTATGCCAATCTTGATCCTGAATTATCCAGCCGCAGACTTTTTGCAGGCGGTTTTCCAGATGAGTTTGTGACCCATGGCAAGGCGGATTTGCTTTTCAGGGATCACGGTATTGACCCTGATGAGCTTTATAAAAGAATTATGCC
>CAYTLM010000017.1:0-18662 GCA_964438485.1 uncultured Leptospirales bacterium
CTGCTCTGATAGATGGAGCCCTCCTCATCTGTAATGAGAATATTATCAGTAAGTACTTTACGCTCATTCATTACACCCTGAACAGGCAGAGTAAATAAACATCCACGAATCATTGCTACCAGGCATATCAAAATGCCAATAAGATATATTTTCTTTTTTGACTTATACTCTTTTCTTTTTAATAAAGTACTTTTATAAGCATCCCTGTATTCACTTATATCAAAAGCTTCAATCAGATCACCATATAATAGGCGCTCACCCTTTGTTACTGATACCTCATTATCTGATTGCTCTATTGAAAAGTAATTACCGTCTTTTTTAAACTCATAGCATAAAGAGGCTTCCCCTATTTCCGCTTTCCATGGAAGCTCACCTTCAACATAGACAACTCTGGAATAAAAGGATTCATTTTTACTTATTTTTTTCCCTTCAAAGAGTATGTTTGATTTATTCGATTCCAGATCTATAGATTCAGGATTATACTCTGTATAAAGAAATATTTTCCCGCCTTCCTCTGAAAAGTAATGGTAGTTTCCTTCACTACAAACCGCAATCCATTCATTCCAGGTGGCCTTTTCATACTCCTCCTCTTCCTGGTAACGGATTCGACCTATTATTTCATATTCCTTTCCATGAAGAGTCCCTTTAAGACCCAGTTTGAAAAGTGAAACATCCTTGTCAAAATTAAATAGATCATTAAATATTGAGTAGTATTCTTTGGAATAGCGATCATATTCCTTTCCGCATTGCACACAGGTAGCAACTGGTACACTTATAAACTCTTCGTCATCTTCAGGATCTCTTACACGCTTTGTGCCTTTTACAACATCACTGCCACAAACAGTGCACTTAAAGGCGTCCATCAAATCTTCATTATCTATGTCCATAATATCTTCCTTATAAAGGAATCAACTTACCACAATATCTCTTTTCAAAAGGGGCCGTCCGGAAAAAATCTCTACTTCTGATTCAGTAAACTCTATGGAAATTTTTTTACCATCAGATACAGCATCAAGATAGGTTATTTCAGAACCGGGTTCAACATAGAAATAAAGTTCCCCCTCTGCCCCTTCTACAACTGCTTTCCCCTTTTCTTTTATCATTACCTTTTTTTCACCAACAGTGATGTTCTGCCCTGCCTTAACCTCATCTATGTCAGGGATGTCAAATGCCTCAAGCAAATCATAATAGAGTGTAAAAACACCCTCATCATCAGTAAGCCAGGCCTTGTCACCATCCAGGTCAATAAACCATTCATCAAAAAAACCTGATCCATAGTTATATCTTATTCGCCCCATTGCAGTAAAGGGAGATCCCAGAATTGTTCCCTTAGACCCGGGTTGAAGCAGGGATTCAAAATCTGCAAGCTTTGCAAATTTCCCTATAATGCTTATTCCACCATCCTGTATTTTATGATGCGTACCGCAATATTCACAAACAAGAATTTTACTGAATCTGTTTTTAATCTCAAGGGCAGCCCCGCATGATGAACAGTTTATCGTAGACATAAATCCTTCTACTGCGCAGTTCCGCATTCAGGACAAAATTTTGCACCTGGTTTCAAAGGTGTAGCACACTGCTTGCAGTTTACCTGTTGCAGATTGGCTCCGCAGGAGGGACAAAATTTTGAATCAGCCTTAATCTGCTCATTACAGGCAGGACAGGCCATTTTTGGAACTACCATTGGACCGCCACAGGAGCCGCAAAACTTGGCATTTTGTGGATTTACCGCATTGCATTTAGGACAGGGAATTCCCTGTGCAGCACCCTGCGCAGCACCCTGTGGTGCAGCATTGCCTGCTGCGTTTGGCATAACATTACCCATCATGGCACCCATCTGCTGCCCCATTCCTAATCCCATTCCTGCGCCCATTCCTGCACCCATCATTCCGCCTGCCATACCCTCATTAGCTGCAGCCTTTTCCATTGTATCGAATGTACGCTTGGTTTTATAATCCTCGCCCATGATAGTCATTTCAGCCTTATCAGCAAGGGCCTTTTTAAGTCTCTGAACATTTTCATCATCATCAGGAATATTTATAGATTCAACAGCAAGCCTGATAAGCTCAATTCCATAGCTGGCAAACCCCTCTGTGAGCTTTACCTTACTTGCAACGCCTATTTCATCATAGTATGCAGGCAACTTAAGAATTGTAATATCCTGCTTTATCATGAATTCTGCTATCATGTCCTGAATACCCGGTATAATAAGCTGATCCCTTAAAGCAGTCCCAATAGCATCTGTGGTAAAAGCCTGCCATGTACCTATAGCAGTGATAAGAAAAGATCTTACATCAGTGAGCCTTATTGAATAAGAACCAAATGCTCTTATAGGCACAGGTAGATTGTAAACAGGATCAAGGAGCTGCATAGCCTGTTTTGTTCCCCATTTAAGATTAGGTATTTCAGTTTTATTTATATAATATATTTCCGCAGGGAAAGGAGTTTTCCCGCCAAAGGGAAGGTTTATAAGTTTTTCAAGAATTGGAACATTTCCTGTTTTAAGAGTATGCCTGCCAGGACCAAATGAATCAAGAGCCTGCCCGTTTCTAAAGAAAATAGCCTCCTGTCCCTCCTTTACAATTAGTTGAGAACCAAGAGCTATAGCCCCCTCTTCAAATCTGTTTATCACCTCTCCAGGCTTATTCTCCCATTGAACGACATCAAGCAAAGCCATTAAATTACCTCCAGTATAATATTTTTTCTTTCATTAAATGCACTTTCGAAATCTGCCAGCATTTTACCAGCAGGCTTTAATCCATCAGGAATAGATGCACAATCAGAAGAATCAATCTTTAATACAGATTCAACAAGCTCATCAGCTACAGATAAAAGCCTCCAGTCGTATTCAAGAAGTCTGTTTTGATCATCTTCAGTAATTTTTGCTTTTGAAAAAGTCCCTGAAGTTCCATATTCTGCATAGCGAACCTTTTTCACAAGTCCTTCAGCAACAATAGAAAGGGACTCAATATCTTTTATAAGCTCATAGTCCTCTTTTTTCAGGGCAGATGAGGAGAGCACACCAAGATGTTTTTTTATAAGAAGAAGCTTATCCGCAAGAAAAGATCTGATCATTAAATCTGCATCATAATTTTCTGATTTTAGCAGATACCCTTTAAAAAGTGGTATTCCAAGGGCAATTTTGTCAATAAAGTCTCTTTTTGATTCAATTCGATTTTTAAGATTATCAAGGTCTGGCTTCATATTATTACCTTCTAAAAAATTTATTAAATATTGCTATGCAAAGAAACTACTTTTCACCTGATTCAACAATCATTGATTCATTTATACGCATTAATATTGCCATATAATTATTACGCTTTTGAATATAATCTTTAAGAAGGGGATTCTCAACTATTTTTTTGGTTAACTCTTTAAATTCTTGCTGTTCAAAGCTTTCAATAGGTACTCCCTTCTGCTGCTTTTGATGTATTTCTTCAGCAACAGCATTATAAGCATCTAATATTTCTTTTGCTGAGCTGTTGTTTTCAATAACATCTTTAATACTATTAAAATCCATAAACGCTTTTGTGGATTTTAACAAAACTCCTAACTCATTGGCTTTATCCAGAACTGCCTGCATCTTCTCTCCATATTCCAACATCAATTTAATGGCTATTATGAAAACCTGTACCACATTTCCTGTAGGGGAATTTAAAATGATGTTTACAACAAACAAATCTTTTATTAATTTAAAAATTATCAACAACTATTATAATAATATATCCTTTTTGTTTGACAACAAAAATATAAGATATTACTGTCTTAAAAGTAATAAATAGGCAATATTAGGAAAATTAAATCAAGCCGGAGCGAAAAATGGCAGAAATAAAAGAAATTGTCGAAGATGAGAACAAAATTGACACAGTTATTGCTGAAGATATAGAGTTCAGAGGCACATTAAAATTTAAATCCTCACTTAAAATTAAAGGGCAATTTGAAGGTAAAATTTTTTCAGATGGCCAGCTTATAATTGGAAGAGAATCAAGTACTAGTGCTGAAATAAATGCTGCAATTGTATCTGTAAGTGGTACAGTAAATGGTAAAATAAAGGCGAGCAAAAGAATTGAATTTTTCAAAAAAAGTAAAATCAACGGGGATCTCATTTCTCCTGAAATTATCATGGAAAGCGGCTCAGTTTTTAATGGTACCTGTATTATGGATGCGGAAAGCTAAAATGAAATTTTATTTAACCGGAATTATTCTGCTCCTTGGAGTTACACTGGCTGCATCTGACCTGAATGATAACAACAACCGTAGTAAAAATATTTCATTTGGCTTTACAGGTACAGCAGGTATAAATGGCTTGCTCCCAAGAAAAAGTGATATTAAAAGCGATACCCTGGGATTAACAGCAGGAGGAGGACTGGTTTTTGAGAAAATGTTTACAAACCGGCTAGGTTTTCACAGCGGTGCTATTTACAGATATATGGAAAGCGATTTTAAAGACGATGCTACCAATCTGCTTGATGCGTCCTGGTCTTTTCATACTATTACCATCCCCTTTCTTATGATTATTTCAGGAAACACAGAAAGTGGCTCAATTAATCTCCTGGCTGGTGTTAGTTATATAAATATTTTTGATTCAACCATTAAAAACAAAGACCCCTATACGAAATCTGCAAAAGTCCTTTCAGAAATCAACCCACACCAGGTAGCTGCCACTGTTGGCATAAATATGAAATTACAGGTCACAAAATTTTCTGATTTTTTTGCTGGCATAATAGTAGATTTTCATCCAACAAACCTCTTCAGAGTAGATCATGGCGATAAGGAATATCTCCATTTATATGGAGCGAGAGTAATGACCGGGTTCATGTTCAGAACAGATTTATTTCCCATTCCTAAAAAAATATTTTAAAAGAAATTTTTTATTCCATACTAAATTATTGAAAAATATAATAAACCTCATCTCCCTCTACCCTAAAGAAGAGCCCCCTAAATCCCCCATTGGGGGACTTGATAAATTCCTGTGCTTATTTATACTTTTGAAATATTAAAACAATATAAATACATTTAAAAGATACAGAAAAAGTTAATCAGCCCTCTTTAAGGGGGCGGCGGCCAAGGATTCTTTTAGAAAATAAATTTTATTCCGCCGGGGGTTGATGTGTATAAAAAAATATTTTAAAAGAAATTTTTTATTCCATACTTCTTTTTTTTAAAAAATTATTTACCTTATATACTTGACTTTAATAAAAAAAAAGGCTACTATAAGGTATATAACAACAAATTTTATGTTTAAAAAACATGGAGGCTTTAAAATATGAAAAAATATTTACCAGTAGCATTAATTTTAGGCTTTATTTTTACTGCAGCATCCCTTTTTGCTCAGGCAGCTCCAACCGGAATATGGTACAACATTGATGATGAAACAAAAAAACCAAAAGCGCATATTGAAATTTACGAGCAGAATGGAGTTTTATATGGAAAAATAGTTAAGCTCCTTCTTAAACCACAGGATACACTTTGCACCAAATGCAAGGGCTCACTTAAAGACAAGCCTGTTGTTGGCATGGTTTTCCTTAAAAACATGAAGGCAGATTCCAAAGGGGAATATTCAGGTGGGGAAATACTGGATCCTGATAATGGCAAATGGTACAAATGTACTCTTAAAGTTGAAAGCAGTGACAAGCTTACTGTGCGGGGATTTATAGGTTTTTCTTTAATAGGACGAAACCAGACCTGGGTAAAAGTTAATTAAAAAACACTAATTTTTTCTTATAATCTAAAAGGGCTTTGTAATACAATAAAGCCCTTTTTTTATGTCTATTAGTTAGATTAAAACAATATAGAGAGAATCAATTCCAAATAAGTTCCCTTGTAATAATCTGCCTGCCCCTTTAATGAATTTATGCCTTATTACCATTTGATACTATTGTAAATGGAGCCCTTGCCTGCATAACCCTGGACAGAGGAGGAACATCCTCTGTGATCCACACATTACCGCCTATTTCAGAACCCTTCCCTATTGTTACACGCCCCAGCACTGTTGCGCCTGCATATATTACTACATCATCCTCCACAATAGGATGTCTGAGTATATCCTTTATAGGCTTCCCCTTTTTATCCAGAGGAAAACTTTTAGCCCCAAGTGTAACTCCCTGATATATGCGGACATTATTGCCAATAATACAGGTTTCACCAATTACTGTACCAGTGCCATGATCAATAAAAAAATATTCACCAACAGTTGCTCCAGGATGAATATCTATTCCTGTTTTGGAATGGGACATTTCAGAAATTATCCTTGGGATAAGGGGAACCTTTAGTTTGTAAAGTTCATGGGCAATTCTATGATATGTCATTGCCAGCATACTGGGATAGCAGAATATTGTTTCAGATACATCCTTTGCAGCAGGGTCACCTATAAAAGCGGCTTTTGCATCAAGTGCAAGCATTCTTCTTATATCAGGGATCTTCCCCATAAACTGCATTGTTATATCCCGGGCAATCACTTCACAATCTGCACACCCTTCCTGAGACTCCTCTGCACAGGTAAAACAAAAACCACGTTTTATCTGCTCAACCATGGTACGATAGATTCTGTCAAGCTTTGCCCCTGTATAATAGGGAATTGTAGTCCTGTGAATTTCCGCATTCCTGAAATATCCAGGAAAAAGTACAGATCTCAACAGCTCAATCCCTTCTTTTAATTCATCAATTGAAGGCATGGGAACATGATGTTTGGGTATATGAAAAACATCTTTGTACAGATCCTGATCCGAGAGCTTATCTACAATATCATTAAGCTTATTATCAAAGAAGGAATCTTCGTAGCATTTTTTCTTTTCCATGTTAATACTCCCTGAATCTGTTTATAAAAAGATTCTCATGTCAGGATCAATAAAGATTTAAAAAAATCAACCAAAAAGGAGGATATTTTCAAATACCCAAAAATAAAAAAGCCATGCCCAACAAGGGAATGGCCTTTTTATATTCATTTTTTTTTTGAATAAGTTAAAATTCAGAAATACTAAAGCCCCTTAACATCTTTAGGAGTGAAGTAATCCTGGGTTCCAAAAGGATCCCTATACTCCTGTTCAGGTTTAAAATTAAGCTTATGAATTCCCCTATTGCTTGTATATTGCTTTAGATCAAGATTAATTGTTTCAGGAACCTTAACTCCTCCCTTTGCAAGCGCCTGTCTCAAAAGAGATTCTGTATGATTTGCAAATGCCAGGGAATCAGCAAGCACCCTTGAAGCTTCTGTTGAGTTATGAAAACCCATGGAGTTTTCAGCTGCAATAAAATTGAGCCTTAAAAAAGCATTCATATAACTCTCTTTTGCTTTTTTATACATAGCATCATCAATAGAAACACCCTTTTTCTGATTTTCGTGTGTTATTTCAAAAAGCCTGGCAGCTGTTGCAGTGGCATAACCAGCTCTGGTCAAAAGAGAAACTGTTCTTTCCTGAATAGTAAAAACCTGTTTTCTCAGCCAGTCAGCTTCCTCTGTGTGGCACTGTACACATGCAACAAAATCCTGCTTTAATGGACTTGTTACATCATGCGTTGATATTTTATATGATCCATTTCTCTGGTAAGGCATATGACAATCTGCGCAGGAAAGGCCGGCATTGGCATGTACGCTTCCATTTGTAAAAAGTTCAAATTCCGGATGTCTTACAAAGGGCATGTCAAAGCCTGTAACCTTCTGGGTCCACTCCTTTGTCCTGTGTCCGGAAAGCAGATTTTTTATAATAATCTCAATTGATATGGCGCCCCATTTTCCTCCCTTCCATGCAAGTTCAACATCTCCAACCACTTTTTTATTTTCATCTCTGGGAACATAGTAGGTAATATGACACTGGGCACATGCCAGGGTTCTCATCTCCTGCCGTGTTGGATCTTTTTTACCTATAGCTTTAAGGCCATTCTCAAGATGGAGTTTATTTGTACGCAAGGACATATCAGATGGAGTGTGACAATCTATACAGACAGGACCAAGCTTTCTCATGTTTTCAGGATACATATTAACAGCATCTGTAAATTTAGCTGTAAGATATTCCATGCCCTTTTTTTCTGTGAAGGATTTATGCAATGATGATTTACATGCAAGGCATACTCCGCCAGGGCCTACCCTTGAAGGATCTATTTCCAGTTGATCAATAATTGCATAATGGTGACCCCTGGGCTCATTAAATTCAACTCCAAAACCCCATCCTTTAAAAAGCATGGCAAGATAGGGCATTTCGCTCAGCTTGTCATATACCACCTTATCTGTATCCCATCCCTTCTTGTAAGTGCTTTTCCCTGCTGGCTTGGGATCTTTTGTTTTTTGCCATGACTCGTAATGAAGCGGGAAAAATCTGCCCCATACTGCAGGATCAAATTCATCATCTGCAATTACTCCGGGCTGAAACAGTTCAGGCTTATCTCCACCGCATGAGGTAAAGGACATGGTTGATGCAATTACCAGTAAAAATATTATCACAAGAAAATTTCTCATAAATATACCTCTTTATTATTCTTTAATTATATTAGCACTTATTGATGGGAAAGTATGCATAACTCTCCTATGACAGGACCAGCAATCCCTGTCATCAGTATTCATAACAGAGACCATGTTTTCATGACACTTTATACAGTTTTCCTTTACTACCTTTTTACCATGACCAGAAATTTTTAAATAATCTGAATATAAACCGGAATGAAACATAAACAGATCTTTCATCCCATCTAACCCTTTCCATACATAATGCCGGACAAAGCCTGTGTTAGGCAGATGACAATCCACACACTTTATATTTCTATGCAACCCTGTCATAAACCAGGACTCATATTCAAGATTCATGATATGGCAGGTGTTGCAATATTCAGGAGTGGAAGTTTTATCCATGAGAGCCGGAGGCCCCCACATTATGAAAATGGAAACAATAAAGATGATTAAAGCAGCAATTACATACCTTTTTTTAATTATCATAATTACCATTTTCCCTTAATATTTATTAAAGAATAGTATAAACAAAAACGCTAATTGTCAAAAAAAGCAACCGTAAAAAAGATATATTTTAAAAAATAGCTTTTTACATAAAAAACCCGGATATAAGCTTTAGCCGGGTTTAATTCAGTTTGATTAAAATTTTAAAAACCTCTATTATTCATATCTTCCAATTATCTCTTTAGTAAGAGCCATGTAATCATCTGCCCCATTGCTTTCAGGTTTATATTCAAAGATTGTCTGTCCCCAGCTTGGAGCTTCCTGAAGCGAAACATTTTCTCTAATAAGGGTATTGAAAAGCTTGCCAGGAAGTCTTTTTTCTGTTTCATCAAGGACTTCGCGATTTATTGTTTTCTTGGCATTATACATGGTTCCCACAATTCCGGTTATATCAATATTTCTGTTAATTCTGCGCTTTACCATCTGCACAGCTTCAAAGAGATTATACATGCCGTGAAAAGGAAGAAATTGCACCTGCAAAGGAACAATTATAAACTCGCTTATTGCCATGGCATTTAATGTCAAAACCCCCAATGAAGGCGGACAATCTATTAAAACATAGTCATAACCGGAAAGTTCTTCCATAGCTTCTTTAAGTAAAAACTCCTTGGCAGGCATTGCCAGAAATTCAATTCCTCTTAGCTCGGGATTGGAAGGAATTACGTCTATCCCATTGCGGTTAACAATAACGTCTTTATAATTTATTTCACCTTTAAGTACATCAAAAACCGATTCAGTAATTTTATTAGGATTTATTCCCAGATGATAGGTTGATTGCCCCTGGTGATCCATATCAATAACCATAATTTTTTTCCCAAGAATCTGCATTGCTGCTGCGACATTTACAGTTGTGGTGGTTTTCCCTACTCCACCTTTATTATTTGATACGGATATAATTTTCATATTTGCACCGGAATCCCTTTATTTACATAATCTCTTAATCGGGAAATTATTTCTTTTTCTGAAGCTCCAGTGATGAATTTATGATTTTTGTAAATTCATCAATATCTTTATCTGGCATTATTTTCATTTTTTTTACAAAGTCAGGAGCTAATAAAGCAAAATTCCCCTCTGAAGTAGTACAAAGATCACCTGCGCTATTATACAAGGCTCCTTTCATAACAGCTTCCCTGTCATTGAGCTTCTCATGAAGGCGCCCCTCCACACGGAGAAGATCCCCCACCATTACAGGCTTGTGATAAGTGACTGTCATATTCTTGGTAAGAATTAATTTATGAGTAAAAAAGATAGCACTCCAGCCCATTATTTCATCAAGAAGAGTGGAAACAATTCCACCATGGGCAATTCCACTCCAACCCATAAGAAAATCAGGTATAGTTATATTTGAAAAGACCTTATCATCTTCAGCAAAAAACTTCATTTGCAATCCACTATTATTAGCAGCACCACATCCAAAACATTCATTATGCTCAAAATTAGGGAGCTCCAAAACTTTACTTATACTATTCATATCTTCCTCTTTAAATATTAATTCATCATAACAAATAAAACAATTTCATCAAACAATAACTTATTGCAAGCATCTTTTTTCCCGAATTAACTGGCACAGATGTAGACATGCGAACATAATCAAGATAATTCACAGCTATTTCTTTTTTAAATTCTATAAAGAATAAAATAATTGTTGATTTTTTTAAGTCTATTTTGTAAAAAATCAACAATAACAATGACCAGCTAATTATTAAGTATTTATTTATCAGATTCTTTCAGATAAAAAATTAAATTCTGCCAAATCTGAAAATTAAATATAAACTATAAAGAGGTTTAAATAATTCAAGCTAATAATTTAACTATAAAATTTTTATATAGTTGTTATCTGATTAAATATAATTTATTGCTATTTTATATTCTTATAAAATACACCAATAATATGGAGGCAATTCTTGATGATAACCGGGCTTTCCAATCTTAGCGAACACCTGAAAGAACAGGGAACCAAAGCCAGACTTGTTGTTGGAGCTGCTCTGGATAAAAATGTTCTGGAAGCAGTTGTTAATGCAAAAAACACAGGTTTTATTGATGTCACCCTTATTGGAGATGCTAATGCCATTGAGCAGGCTTTAATAGAAGCGGGTAATAATGGCACAGGAATCGAAATAATCGATGAAAAGAAAGATTCTACTGCCGGAGAAAAAGCTATAAATTGTATAAAAGAAGGGAAAGCCCAAATTTTAATGAATGGCCAGGAAAGCTATAGAGGTGCATCAGTTATTACAAAGCCTCTGCTTGAAAAAAATTCAGGTCTTATAAAAGGAAAAACCATATCGCATGTTGCGTTTTTTGAAATGAAGAACTACCATAAGCTTATAGCAGTTACAGATGTGGCAATTAACATCTGTCCTGATTTAAGTACAAAAGCTGATATAATAAGCAATGCGGTTTTTTTAATGCGCAGATTTGGTATTGAAACACCGAAAGTTGCAGTGCTTGCAGCAGTAGAGGTTATCAATGAAAGAATGCCTGCAACAATGCATGCAGCCATACTTTCAAAAATGGCTCAAAGGGGTCAGATAAAAAACTGCATTATTGATGGCCCCCTGGCATTTGACAATGCCATATCAGAAGAAAGCGCCATTTACAAAGGGATTAAAAGTGAAGTTTCAGGCAACGTTGACATCCTTCTTGCTCCAGACCTTGAAACAGCTGGGATGCTTTATCAATCCTTAATAATGATTGCAAAAGCAAAAGTAGCCTCAATCACAGTTGGTGCAGTAGCTCCAATCGTGCTTACAACAAAGCTTGATACTGCTGAAACAAGGCTAAACAGCATACTTCTTTCAGCCTGCACATATAACTAAATTATCCATGATTTAAAAGGTGAAATAAATGATAAAAGATCTTTCCGATATATTCGCAAAAGCAAGCTCCATTAAGGAAAAGAAAAAATTAGTTGTTATGGCAGCCCATGATGAACATGTCCTTGATGCAGTAGCTGTAGCTGTAGAAAAAAATATTGTAGATGCAATACTTGTTGGAGACAGAAAAAAAATCAATGAAATTGCTGACAAGCACAACCTGAACTTTGACAAATGCGAAATTATTGATGAAAAAAACAATGATAATGCAGCAGAACTTTCCATAAAGCTGATTCATGAAGGAGCAGGACAAATCCTGATGAAGGGAAGTTTAGACACAGCCTCATATCTCCGTCCTATCATTAAATCAAAGGGCGGTTTGCGCACAGGGGATCTTCTTTCATCTTTGGCAATTTTTAAAATTGATGGCTACCATAAAATCTGGGGGCTTACAGATGGAGGTATTAATATTGCTCCTGATATGCATGAAAAAGCCTCTATTATAAACAATGCTGTATTTTTTTTCAGAGCCCTGGGAATTGAAAAGCCAAAGGTTGCTGTTCTTGGAGTTGTAGAAAGGGTACGAAGCAATATGCAATCAACAATGGATGGTGCAATGCTTTCAAAAATGGCTCAACGGGGACAGATAAAAAACTGTATTGTTGACGGCCCCCTTTCCTTTGATAATGCAATTTCCAGAGAAAGCGCAACCTTTAAAGAAATAGAGAGTGATGTTGCTGGAGATGCGGACATTCTTGTTGTTCCTAATATTGAATCTGCAAATGTTTTGTACAAATCTATTGTTCACCTTGCAAAAGTTTCACCAGGAGCTGTAATAGTTGGTGCTTCAGTGCCTGTAATTTTAACATCACGGGCTGATACAGATATTATAAAACTCAATAGTATAGCGCTTGCTGCAAGTGTTGAATTTTAAAACAAAAATTTTAATTTATTTATAGAGAGAATAAATATGAATGAAAAAATACTGGTCATTAATCCTGGTTCAACTTCAAGCAAAATTGCTGTTTTTAATGGAGAGGAATGTATATTTACAACCAATATCAGTCACAGCATTGAAGAGCTGTCAAAGTTACAAAACTACGAGGATCAGTATGAGTTCAGAAAAAAGCTTATAAAAGATGAGCTTCTAAAAATGGACATAGCCATTGATGATATTAAAGTAATTGTAGGCAGAGGTGGTTCGTTAAAACCTTTGCCATCAGGAGTTTACAGTATCAACGAGGCTATGAGAATCGATTTAAAAGATGGATGGGAAGATTCAAAGCATGGAGCCAACCTTGCAGGATTTATTGTAGAAGAAATGTCTAAAGAAATTCCTGGTTCACAGGCAATGATTGCAGACCCCCCAGTTGTAGATGAGCTTGATGATATTGCACGATTAACAGGACACCCTGATTTTTCCAAAAGAACAGTTTTACATGCCCTTAACCAGAAGGCAATATCAAGAAGACATGCCAAGGAAAAGGGACTTGTCTATGAAGATCTGAATCTCATAGTAGCCCATCTTGGAGGAGGAATATCAATTGGTGCGCACAGAAAAGGGAAGATTGTTGATGTAAACAACTGTCTTGATGGCGACGGTCCTTTTTCACCAGAAAGAAGCGGCTCCCTGCCTGTTGGAGATATAGTAAAACTATGTTTTAGCGGTACAGTTACTTATGAAGAAGTAAGAAAAAAACTTGTAGGCCAGGGAGGGATGATTGCATACCTGGGAACCAATGATGTAAGAGAAGTTGAACAAAGGATAAGTGAAGGGGATAAAAAAGCTGAGCTGGTTCATGAGGCAATGATTTACCAGGTATCAAAAGATATAGGAGCCATGTTCACTGTGCTAAAAGGTGAAGTAGATGCAATACTCCTTACTGGAGGAATAGTGTACAGCTCCAAGGTTGTTGACAGGATAAGAGAAAGAACCGGAAAGTTAGCTGAAGTATATGTATACCCGGGTGAGGATGAAATGGGTGCACTTGCAATGAATGCATTGATGGTTCTAAGAAAAGAACTCCAGTTAAAGGAGTACTGATGTCTAATCTCCTATAACTGCCATCATACTCATTGTTGAACATTTTTTATTATAATCAGCTTTTTTTACCTATTATTTTTGACAAAAAATATTTTTATTATTATATTAAAAATAGGATAATTATAAACAAGGGGGGACGCTATGACAGAAGAACTAAATTTAATAGAAGAGCAGATTTTGAGGATATTCAAAGCTCACAAGAAAAAAGCCAATGAGCCTATTTCCAATGCTAAGGTTCTTGAAGAAGCACAAAAGGGTCTTGCTACAATACTGAGCAATATCCTGAAGGATCTTATTGAAAAAGGACTAATTGTAGAAAAAGAAGATTCCCTTGTTTTAACAGCCAAGGGTGATGACTACCTTTACAAGTACAATTTTTATTCAGACTATTGAAAATTGTTGAATATTAAATTGCACCAATAATGCGGCATTTTTATGCCGCTTTCCTTATTATTCCTGAAATAATAACTTTTAGAACCTGAATTTTAAATTTTTTAAAATTTTTGCAACCCTAATGATGTACAATCAGTTAATAATAATAAACACACCGGCCATTTCATCTTAAACTATGGGGAAACAGATATGACTATTTTGTATAATCTTAGGGGCTCTATCATCAGTATACTAATATTACTACATACATTACTTTGGTATCCACTTTTACTACTCTTTTCTTTTATTAAACTTATACCTGTTAAGCCCGTGAGATGGATTTCCACTAAAATTTTAACATTTATTGCAACAATATGGATTGGATTTAACAATCTGTGCCTTGAATATATAGCTGGAATAAAAATAGAAGCTCAAGGTCTTGATGACCTTAGCAAAAAAGAATGGTATCTGGTAATATCCAATCATCAAGCCTGGAGCGATATCATGGTACTGCAAAAAATTTTAAATAGCAGAATTCCTCTATTAAAATTTTTCCTGAAACAGGAGCTTATACGCGTCCCCTTGCTGGGATTTGCCTGGTGGGCACTTGATTTCCCTTTTATGAAAAGATATTCATCTGAGTTTATAAAGAAAAATCCCCACCTCAAAGGGAAGGACATAGAAATTACCCGTAAGGCATGTGAAAAATATAAAACCATGCCAGTCTCAATTATGAACTTTGTTGAAGGTACAAGGTTTAATGCAGAAAAACATAAAAAAAACTCAGCTCTCAAAAATCTTCTGCCTGCAAAGGCAGGAGGCACGGGCTTTGTTTTCACAGCAATGGGACATCAAATTAATATAATACTTAATGTAACCATTATTTACCCTCAAGGATCACCAGACTTCTGGAGTTTCATCTGTGGCAAAATAAATACAGCCAAAGTTATTATTGAAAAAATACCTGTAACTGCTGATCTTATTGGAGACTACCAAAACGACAAAGCCTACCGCACAAGCTTTATTGCCTGGATAAACAATTTATGGCAGGAAAAAGATATTCTAATAGAAAAAGAAAAACAGAATATTTTTAAAAACAGACTTAATTAAAATTAATTCTTTAATTTAGCGATCTCTCCACACAGCCTCTGGATCGCGGAAAAGAATATCAGCAGGATCAAAGTTTTCCGGATCATAATCTTTTCCAAGCCAGCTCACTACTTCATCATGCTCATCATGATTTTTGTTGGCAAGAGCTTCAAGTATATTCTCATATTCCCATGGACCACCACTGCCTTCAGGAGGAGATGTTCTTTTACCATCAAGGCATACAGGGTACTCCTTTTTTTTATCAGCAGGGAGTATCTTTTCGAGCACAACAAGGTGTTCCCATCCATCATCAAAATCATAAAGATATTCAAACTTTTGTTTTTCTTTTTTAATATGATCAGATATTTTTTCGTCCCTTTCATTAAGAGCGTCATAGATCATTTCTTCATCAGGAAGTGCGATAATATATATGGAATCAGCATCCTCTTCATTCATTACAAATTCATGGAGCTGATCTTCAGAATCAGACCATTCCATTGCATCCTGAATAGCACAGTGTAAATCCCAGAATGTGTAGGAATCAGGAACCTCAATCCTTCTCCATATCTCAGGTTTTATATCTTTAAGTGAAATCCTGAACTGATATACATGCGTCATTTCATCTTTCATAAATAATTGCTCATCCTTAAATTATATATAGCTACAATATTTAAAAAAAACAGGTAATCCAAATTTAAATAATGGAGCAAGTAGAATTTTAATTTTTAAAATTTTTTCTGTATTCATTCAATAGGTTTTTATAACTACTCTATTCTGTAGCAAAATTATCAAAATATCCCTGAATCAAAACAACAGGCGTTCCTTTATCACCACTACCGCTTGTAAGGTCACATAAACTCCCCAGCAAATCTGTAATATTCCTGGGAGTTGTTCCCTGTGATTCTGCCTTACCTGTGAGATCATCCCCTTTTGACTTTATACATTCTTTCATTACTTTGGTTATCTCTTCACCTTTAAGAGAGCTTAGCTGATTGTCAGCAAAATATTTAAGCTTTATTTCACTTGGTATGCCCTTTAGTCCGTCTGTAAAAGCTGGAGAAATTACAGGGTCAGCAAGCTCCCATATCTTCCCCCTGGGATCCTTAAATGCACCGTCTCCATATATCATAACCTCTACATTCTTTCCAGTAAGCTCTTTTATCCTCTTTTGTATTTTCTCAACAACAGGCTGGCCATTTCTTGGGAAAAGTTTAAGCTTTTCATCAGTGGCTTTGTTTGATCCTAAAAGGCCATATTCTTCATTATAACCGGTTCCACTTTTGGGATTAGAGCAGATCTCATCAAGCCCATAGAGAATTTCCGCTCCGGCTTTTTTTAAAAGTCTCTTTGTCCTTGCTCGTGAATGTATATCAGCTGTTAAAACATTTTTTGTATATTTTAAAATTTCTCTTGGATCATTTGCAAGTATTACGGTAATATTATCATTTACACCCTGCTGCTTATAAAATTCTATATAATCAATATCAGTGAACTCATGCTTATATGGACCAAAAAGATTGTGCAAATCCTCCTCTGTTAACACCCTTTTATAAGGATCAATATCAAGTTCATCCATCCTTTCAATATCCATAAGGTGATTACCCACTTCATCAGCTGGATAACTTAAAAGAAGATAAACCTTATCTGCGCCCTTTGCAATCCCCTGCAGAATCATTGCAAACCTGTTTCTACTCAATATAGGAAAAACAACACCAACCTCTCCATTAAATTTCTCCCTAATCTCATCAGCTATATCATCAATGGTCACGTAATTGCCCTGGGATCTGGCCAGGACAGACTCAGTAATTCCTATAACATCCCTGTCCTTAATTTCAAAACCCTCTGTTTCCCATGCTAATTTCAATGCTTCAACAACCAGATTAACAAGATCATCCCCTTCCTGCATTATTGGAGTTCTTATTCCCCGTACCACTGTGCCTACTGTTCTAGCCATAAAATCCCCTCGCTTATCTGGATTCGAATTTGATTATTCCAGCGAAATATAATAGCTATTTTAATCATTATAGTCAATTGATTTTTTCAAAACCATTTTCTTTATGAATTTAAAAGAATACTTCAAAAAAAATTTATTTTAATGAAAAGCTCTTGATTAAATACACTTTTAATTATAAAAATATCTTATTATAAACCTTTATCAAAAGTATACTATTGCAACAATTCAATAATACAGGATAAGGGCTTTTACAAAAAAAATTAATATTAAAATGAGGTCATTATGAAAAGTAAAAACCTGATTATTCCCCTCTTAGTGATTCTTTCATTAACACTATCATGTAAAAAAACTGTAGAATCTCAACAAAAAGCATTCGCAAATAATGTGAAAAAAGCAAATGAACTTATTTTAGAATATCCTTCATTTGCAGAATTAATTAAAGAGCAGATTGCTGCAGCTGAGGCAGTAATGGCTGAAACAGCTGCCATTACTGATGAAAAAGCAAAAATTGAAAATATTGGACTAGCCAGCTCCACTTTGCGTACAACATTCGTATCCAATCTTGACAATATACGAAGTACAATCAAGTCAATTAAAGAAAAATCTGTAGAAGCACGCTCCATGGATATGAAGTACAATGAAAAGCTCCGTATTAACCAGGCTATATCAAATGGAGAAGAAGCTATTAGCAATGCTCTGGAAAGAATTAAAACCACAGTAAACAGCAAAACTGAAGCTGAAGCCCTGTCAGGAATTGTTTTGTCCGATCTGGAAGCAGCTGAAAAGACTATAAGTAACGCAATAGATGCAGTTCAGGACAGAATAGATGAAGAACAGGAAGCAGAAGAGGAAAAAATTAAAGCAGAAAAAGCAAAAGAAGCAAAAGTAGAAGAAAAAAAGGCAGAAGAAAATAAACTTATTACATGCGAATACTGTGACACAGAAAATCCTGCAAGTGCAGAAAATTGCAAAAACTGCGGTGCAGCTTTAAAAAAATAACAATTAAACAGGAAAGCAGCAAATAAAAAGACTCCCTAATGGGAGCCTTTTTATTTGCTGCTAAGCCCTTTAAATCCCAAAATGAAATTTTTAAGGCTATTGTTTTTTGCAAAATTTATTCTGCAAGAGCACCTGTAAAAATTGCATCATTTGCTTTAATTACTGCGCCATCGTTAAATTTAATCGCTCTTGATCTTCCAAAAAACTTAGGAAGCTCGGTTCCAAGATAAAACTGGGAAGAAATAACCTTACCTGCATAAAAAGCAGCTTCATTATTATCTTCCAGAAGCTTGTCTCTGTCAGCTCCTTTCGCATCTCCAAGAAGTTCCTTCATTTTCGGCTGACATATAATAAGTGTCCATATGTGCATCCATGCAATAGCAACCATATACATTGCATCCTGAAAAGGAGTAGCCTGTGCAAATATATTAAGGAATTTACCCC
>CAYTLM010000018.1:0-18659 GCA_964438485.1 uncultured Leptospirales bacterium
CTATGATTTTAAGATCAGGGGCAAGTCCCATGAATGCCATTTCAAATCTTACCTGATCATTCCCCTTTCCAGTGGCACCGTGACAAACTGCATCAGCACCTTCAAGCCTTGCTATTTCAACCTGGCGTTTTGCAATTACAGGTCGGGCTATTGATGTGCCTAAAAGGTATCTGTCTTCATAAATTGCATTTGCTTTTATGGCATTGAAAATATAGTTTTTTACAAAGTCCTCTGTGAGGTCTTCTATGTAGCATTTTGATGCTCCGGTTTTTTTCGCTTTTTCTTCAAGTCCATCAAGCTCTTCTTCCTGACCTACATTTGCTGCATAGGCTATAACTTCGCACTTATAGGTTTCTTTAAGCCATTTTAATATTATGGAGGTATCAAGCCCTCCTGAATATGCCAGTACAACTTTTTTTATTTTCATTTCTACCTCTTGTTTAATCTTAATATTAATAAAATATCTGTATTATTATAAGGGCATAAATTTGTTGTGCTTGCCCCTTTTACAACAACAGTGCTGTCTGAATTACCCAGCTTTGTATTGTTATAACTATTTTCTTCCCATAAGCGCACACATCACAGCTTTTTGGCAGTGAAGCCTGTTTTCAGCCTGATCAAAAACAATTGAAGCAGGGCTGTCCAAAACTCCCTCTGTAATTTCCTCCCCCCTATAGGCAGGCAGGCAGTGAAGAATTTTTGTATCTTTCCCTGTTCTTGCCAGTAGCTCCTCTGTTACCCTGTATTTGGAAAAGGCTTTTCTTTTTTTCGCTGATTCCTTTTCCTGACCCATGCTAATCCAAACATCAGTATAAATGTAATCTGAACCTTTTACAGCTTCATTAACATCAGTGGTGATCATAATATTGGAATCTGTGGCAGAAGAAATTTTAAATGCTTTTTCAAGTATGCTCATTTCAGGAGAGTACTTTTTGGGACATGCTATAGTTATATCAATGCCCAGTAGTGCAGCTCCTAACAGCAGGGAGTTTGCAACATTGTTGCCATCGCCTATATATGTAATTTTCACTCTGGAAAGATTTTTTTCCCGTTCGTATATGGTGAAGTAATCAGCCAAAGCCTGACAGGGATGGAATGAATCACTAAGCCCGTTTATTACAGGGATTGACGCATGGTGTGCAAGTGCCATTATTTTTTCGTGCTCAAAGGTCCTTATCATTATGCCACTGTTGTATCTTGATAAAACCTTTGCTGTATCAGCAATTGTTTCTCCTCTGCCAAGCTGTATGTCATTGCTACTTAAAAAAAGCGCATGACCGCCAAGCTGGTGCATCCCTGTTTCAAAGGATACTCTTGTGCGGGTTGAGTTTTTTTCAAAAATCATGGCCAGGGTTTTGTTTTTAAGATACTTTTTAAACTTTCCTTTTTTTGCATTTTTTTTCAAATAAGCAGTAAACTCAAAAAGCTTTATCATCTCTTCAGGAGAAATGTCCATGAGTGTAAGGAAATCAGATGTTTTTAGAACGGGTATTTTCATACTGCTCCCCTTTTTTAAATATAAGATTTTCAAAAATATCCATCCCCTCTTTAAGAGTTTCCATGTCTATTGTGAGAGGGGGCATAATGCGTATTATATTTACTGCTGTGCAGTTAATAATCAGTTTTTCATTCAGCGCTTCCCTTACCAGATCAATCCCTGGTTCAGGAATTTCCACACCTATGTGAAGACCCAGTCCTCTTATGCTTTTAATATAGGTAGTGGTTTGCCTTAATTTTTTAAGTCTGGAAAAAATATAATCTGAGGCGTTTTTCACATTTGCGTATACCTGTTTGCTTTTTACCTCTTTAATTACAGCAGTTGCAGCTGCACAGGCAAGATGGTTCCCGCCAAAGGTGGTACCATGAGCCCCTGGAGGGAAATGGTCGGATAGAAAATTTTTAGCATGAAGTGCACCAATAGGTACTCCTCCCCCTAAACCCTTTGCCAGGGTAAGAATATCAGGTGTGACATTAAAGTGTTGATAAACAAAGAGTTCTCCTGTTCTGCCAATGCCTGTTTGTACTTCATCAACAATTGTGAGAATTCCTTTCTGGTTGCATATATCAAAGACTTCACGGACAAAGTCCTGCTCTGCAATGTTAATTCCGCCTTCACCCTGAATCAGTTCAAGCATAACTGCTGCTATGTTATCTTCATTTTTAGCTGCCTTTTTAAAGGCTTTTTTATCATTAAATGGAACATATATAAATCCTGGTACAATTGGGCCAAAGCCTGCATGAATTTTTTCCTGTGCAGTTGCTGACATTGCTCCAAATGTTCTGCCATGGAAAGAGCCTGTAAATGTTATTATCTTATATTTTTTTTTGTGTATGCTCAGGCCATATCTGCGTGCAAGCTTTATGGCTGCTTCATTTGCTTCAGTGCCGCTGTTTACAAACAAGGATTTTCCAGGGAATGCGTTTTCGGAAAGAAGCTTGCCTGCCTCTATCTGTTCCTGGTTGTAAAACCAGTTGGATGTGTGAAGAAGTTTATCGATCTGCCCATGAAGAGCCTTTTGAAGCTGCAGGCTTGAGTAGCCAAGGCTTGAAACTGCAATTCCGGAAAAGAGGTCAATGTATCTTTTGTTATCCTGATCATAGAGGTATGAACCATCTCCTCTTACAAAGGAAACAGGGAGCCTGTTCCCATAGTTCTGAAAAAGATATTCCTGATCGTCTTTAATTATTTTCTCTAATTTTGATGATTTCAATTACCTTACTCTCCTGTTTTATAACAGCTGAATAGCTGATATTTTTATTTCAGAAAAAATACTTTTCATGTCAATACTTTATTAAAATAGGCAGAGTTTAATGCCTTTCCTTTATCTGTTTATTTAATATGGCAATGGCAAACTCTCCTTTCTCTGTAATTCCTGAAAGCATATTTTCAATTTCACCAGGCTTTAGATAAATATATTCTTCAAAGGTTTTTGTCATTTCCCTTCCAATAAATATTTCCCTGTCAGGGAACACTTCAGCAATGTCTGGCAGTGTTTTTTTTATTCTGTGTGGAGACTCATAAATCACAATTATTCCTTCAAATTCTCTAAGCCTGGTTAGCTCATTTATCCTTTTCCCTGGCTTTTTACTTAAAAATCCTGAAAAAATAATATTTTTATCAGGAAATCCTGAAACTGATACAAGCGAAGTAAGTGCAGAAGCCCCTGGTAATGGTATGACATTTATTCCCGCATCCCTTGCCATTGAAACAACCTTGCTTCCAGGATCTGACATGCCCGGTGTTCCTGAATCTGTCATGTACCCGGCGTTTTTACCAGATTGAATTTCCTTTATAAGCTCTTCTATTCGGGTTTCTCCAGAGTGGGCGTGTAAAGATCTTAGCGGCTTTTTAATACTGTGGTAGCTTAAAAGCCTCATTGTCTGTCTGGTGTCTTCACAGTAGATAATATCGAGTTCATCTTTTATTATTCTTAATGCTCTGAGGGTCATGTCTTCAGGATTCCCTATACTTGATGCAATGATGTAAAGTGTGCCCTGAATATTCATTTCTCCTCCAGGTAATAAAAGTAATAAAATTTAGGAATAAATTAAAAAGTCTATTGAAAGATAATCTAACCAGGTTGATATTAATTCAAGCAATTAAATGCTGATGAAAAAAATAAGAAAGCTAAAAGGAAAGTTTATGCTTTATTGGCAGATCTTTTGCTTGCCCTGTGTATTGATGAGCTTTACCTGTTTTGAAGCAGGAACCTGTATAATTCGGATTGACATAAACCAGCAGTGGAATAATTCTTGTGCAATGAAATTTACAATAATAAAAAAAGATCCTTTTTCATCAGCCAGGCTTTGTGAGCTTGAAACAGCGCATAGTAAATTTAAAACACCTCTGTTTATGCCTGTTGCTACAAGAGGCTCTATACGTGCTTTAACAATGGATGATGTAAAAAGCATAGGCTTTGACATTATTCTTGCAAATACCTATCATCTTTATCTGCGCCCTGGAATAGATGTTCTTGAAAGAGCAGGCGGGCTTCATAAATTTATGAATTTTGACAAATCATTCCTCACTGATTCAGGGGGATTTCAGGTTTTCTCTTTAAGCAATCTTTGCAAAATAGGGGAAGAGGGTGTTGAGTTTAATTCCCATATTGATGGATCCAGACATTTCTTTACCCCGGAAAAGGTGCTTGATATTCAGAGGGTAATAGGTTCAGATATTATGATGGTTCTGGATCAGTGTACTGAATATCCTATAGAGAAAGATAAAGCCCGTGCTGCAATGGAAAGAACTATTAAGTGGGCTGCACAGTCTGTGGATTATTATAAAAACACCTTTGATATAGATAAACAGGCCTGCTTTGCAATAGTGCAGGGCAGCGTTTACAATGATTTAAGAAAAGAGTGTGCTGAGCGGCTTGCAGATATGGATTTCCCTGGTTATGCAATAGGAGGCCTTTCTGTTGGTGAGCCAAAGGAGCTTTACAGGGAGGTAACTGCAGCCCTTACAGAATATATGCCCAATAACAAGCCTCGATATATGATGGGTGTTGGTAGCCCCCTTGAAATACTTTTCGGGATAAGGCATGGTGTAGATATGTTTGATTGTGTAATGCCCACAAGAATTGCCCGCAATGGCACTCTTTACACATCAAAAGGAAGGGTGAATATAAAGTCAGCAGTTCATGAAAAAGATTTTTCTCCTCTTGATCCGGACTGTTGCTGCTATGTATGTAAAAACTTTTCAAGGGCATATTTACGGCATCTTTTTAAAGCTGGGGAAATATCCTCTCTTATTTATAATTCCTATCATAATCTGTCTTTTATGAAAAGCTTTATGGAGGAGATCCGGACTTCTATAAATGAAGGAACATTTGATGAAGTTGAGAAAAAATGGTTTCGGATTTTTTCATGATCCTATTGCTTAGGGGAGCCCTATAAATCCTTTTATAATAAACTCATCTAACTGAAAATCGTTTTTAATAAAGCTTGACAAGCATTTATTATGAGATTATTATGTATGAAACGGTTGTTTTGCTTAACAGGAGGAAGGAACTATTATGGATATCAGTTCCCAGATAAAGGGTGAAATAGTTATTCTTGATATTTCAGGAGAAATAGACCTGTATAATGCACCTGAAATAAAAGATATTATCAATAAACTTATTGAACAGAAAAAATATAACGTAATAATAAATCTTAAAGAAGTTACATATATTGATTCCTCCGGTATTGGTGCCCTTATTTCCAGTCTGTCAAATTTGAGGAAATACCAGGGTGGATTGAAAATTATCAATGTTTTTGCTTCAGTTAAAAAAGTTTTTGAATTAACCAAGCTTACCTCTTTTTTTGAAATATATGACTCAGAAGATGAAGCTCTTGCTTCCTATGGGGAGTAGGTTTTTGATAAATACCATAAAGATAAAGATAGGGGTTTAAAATGAGAAGCACAAGATTTTTTCCTGTAATAATCATTTCAATTTTATTTTTTATTGTTGCCTGTGACGATAAAATTCCTGTTAAGGAATTTACAAATGCGCGGGTTGCTATTGAGCAGGCTATTTCAGTTAATGCAGATAAGTATAGTCCTGAAGAGCTTGAAGAGGCAAAAGTTAATCTTTTTAAAGCTCATGAGCAGCTGTTAAAAGATGAAAAGTCAGGTGATTCAATTAAAAGCGCTGAAGTTGCCTATGATAAGGCTATGGAGGCCTATAATAAGTCCCTTCCTTTTTATACTCAGGCTGCTATTGACAGGGCTGATACAGCAATAGCTGAAGCAGATGCAGTTAATGCTGAAACGCTCTCTCCCATATTTTTTGGGGAGGCAAGGGAGCTCTATAAGCAGGCTGGAGCTGAATATGGGAATAAGGAGTATGTGGAAGCTTGTAATCTGGCGGAAAGCTCCTATGAGGCTGCTGTAAAAGCACGCGAGGAATCTATTGATAACAGGTATAAGCTTGGTTTTCAGATAGGGGAAGTAACTTCTATATTGAGAAAGGTTGAGAGATACGATTATGAATCCTATGCCTCTGAAGAGTATGCACTTGCTCTTGAAAATCTCAAGAAAGCTGAAGCTGAATATGCAGATAACCAGCTCAAAAATGGTTTTGACTCCATAAAAGTAGCAAGAATTAATGCTGACAAGGCTTACCAGCTCACAATGGAGGGTGTAACTGAAGAGCGTATTGAAGAGGCAGAGCTTGTTTTAGCTGAAGCTGAAGACTCAAAAGGCAGTACTTCCAATGAGGAGTATGCAGCAGCTCGTGAAGCCCTTGATATTGCAAAAAGATTGAGGAGTGAAGGCAATTATGAAGAGTCCCTTACTTATTCAAACGAGGCAATAAGGCTGGGTAATATAGTTGTTGGAGATAGTAAAAAAGTAGCATCAGGCAGCACTGTTCAAAGCAGTGATAAAGATCAAAAAGATGACGATTATATTTACTATACTGTAAAAACCTGGGAAAAGTATCAGGATTGTCTCTGGAGGATCTCTGGTGAATATTATAAAAATCCCAGACTTTGGAAAAAAATATATAATGCAAACCGTGACAGGATTAAAAATCCTAATCTTATCAAGCCGGGTTGGGTAATAAAAATCCCCAAATTGAAATAAAACAGTATTATATTGATTTTTATAACAGGCTTGATTTATTATCAGGCCTGCTTTATTTGGTTTTTGTTAAATTTGCAGGTTCCAGATCATTTAATATTTATATTTTTTATTTCATAATAAGTTTTTTAACAAACTTCCAGGAATAGTTGTCGGTTTATATGAACAATAAAGAATCAGATTTAAAAGGAGATAGGGGGGATTTGACTTCTGGTAAGAAATTCTCTACAAATCCAGATAAAGACCCTGTGGAAAGCCAGGAAGAAGCTGAGCTTAAAAGCCCTGCATCCAAAGGATCTGGAAAGGACTTTACTGATTCATCAATATCCTGGTATCTGGATCAGATAAACAAAATCCCTCTTCTTACAAGAGAGCAGGAGGATACCTTTGCCCGTAAAGCCAGAGATGGTGATGAAAGGGCAAAAGATGAGTTGATAAAAGGCAACCTTCGCTTTGTTGTTTCAGTAGCCAAAAAATTTCAAACCAGCGGTGTTTCTCTCCTTGATTTAATCAATGAAGGTAATCTGGGGCTTATTAAAGCAGCTGAAAAATTTGATCCTGACAGGGGTTTCCATTTTATTTCCTATGCTGTATGGTGGATAAGGCAGTCCATAATTCTTGCTATTTCACAAAAGTCATCATTAATCCGCCTCCCCTTAAACCGGACCGCTGATTTACAAAAAATTGAAAGGGTTCATAAAAAACTTGAGCATCAGCTGGGCAGAGAGCCTTCAGCATCTGAAATTGCTGAAGAGCTGGAAATGGATAATGAGGAAATAAATCATCTTAGAAATATAACCCAGGATTTTATTTCCCTTGATACAACTTTGGGCGATGCAGATGATACCACTATTCTTGATATGGTGGTTGACCATAAGGCAGACTCGCCTGATTTTCATATTTTAGAGGAATCCCTTTTAAATTCCCTTAATGAGGTTCTTGATACTTTAACTGATTCAGAAAAGGAAATTCTCTCTATGCGCTATGGACTCAATGGCTATGAGCCCATGTCCCTTCAACAGATAGGCGACAAGTTTAATCTTTCCAAAGAAAGAATAAGGCAAATTGAGAAAAAAGCTATAAGAAGGTTAAGACATCCGTCAAGAAGCCATAAGTTAAAAAGCTATATTCAGGATTAAAAAATGAAGTATATATTTACCGGTATATTAGCAGGGGCTTTGTTGAGCCTTATTTTTCTGCAGGGGGAAAACGCCTCTGAGCTTGTACCGGTTTTTCATTCCAGCCTGGCTGAATTAAAAGAGTATAAAGATGAAGCTGTAAAACCAGCTAATGCGAAATTTTTGTTATCATCAGCGGAGTACACCAGCATTGTTGATGAAAAAGGCTATGTGCGTAAAACCATTCCTGCAAATGATGATGCTTTTGAATTTAGCGCATTGGGCAATTTTTATGCAAAGTACAGCACTACAGGCAGGGACGTTGAGCTTTTTGGTATTGATGGCCAGCGCTACTGGAAGATCAATTCCAATAGAAAGCCCTTTCTTTCTGCAAATGGACGTCTTATTTTTCTTCTTGCAAGCGATCATAGCTCTATTCGCATTATTGATCAAAATTCCACCCCTGGTGCTCAGGAGTTTATAAATGGCAGACTCTGCACAGTAATCGCCTTTTCTATAGAGGAAGATTTTGGAGCCTGCGGTTTTGCAGATGGCAGCTATTATTTTGTTAATGAAAAGGGGGAGATTATTTATTCAGGTGTTACCCCTTTAGGCACTGTTGTTAAGGGAATTGCTATAAGCAGCAACGGCTTATATGGTTCAATTCATTTTGGAAATAGTGAAAATGATTTTTTATCAGTTATTCGACTGGAGAAAGGTAAGGCGCGTAATTTTTCTTTAAGCAATGTACACTCTGTAAAAACTTCTATTATGGTTTCTGAAAAAGGGGACACTCTGTTTTTTGACATGAATAGTATAATAGCACTTAACAGTTCAGGGAAGCTTAAATTCAGACTGGATGTTCCTGAAAAAAGGCCCGGGTTTTCAGCCCTCTCTGTTTATAACGGGCTATATACATTAAGCTATACAGGGAATAATGGAGCTGGCAGATTTCTGCTTTTTACAGAGAAGGGAAATGTTTTTTATTCTGCAGAATTTTCCGAAGAATCTTTTCTTGATACAAAAATTGTAAATGATTTTATATTTTTAAGAGGCTCAGAGAGTCTATCTGTTTATAGTTTTCTTCGTGCAGACAGGTGATAATTTTTTCCAGAGCTAAAGCCGTATCTTTATTATTTCTTTTGACTGCTCCTGCTTTAATTATTTCCCCCTTTTTTAATGCCTCATGCAAAGCTGATTTTCTATAGTTATCATTAAGAATTTCTTTTTTTAAAAGCTCTATGATTGAATAGAGTCTGAATTTGTCCATTATTTTGTAGCGGAATGAAAGCTGATCTTTATGTCCGGCATTTCGAGTAATCAGTTTATCAGGTATAAGGCCTATGTATTCAAAGGGTGTTATGCGCAGCCATAAATCATAATCTTCACAGGCTTGCAGGTTCTCATCAAAAAAGCCGTATTTGTCAAACAGTTCCCTGTGTATCACAGCAGATGAGGGGCTTATTGTACAAAGCTTAAGGGATTCATAGAATATCCATCCCTCTTTTTTAAGGTATCTTTTCCCTGGATTAACATATTTCCCTTTTCTGATCCAGAAATTATCACTCTGATGTATTTTAATATGAGGATTGTTTTTTATAAATTCCGCATCCTTCATAAGCTTGTCCGGATGCCAGGTGTCATCAGAATCAAGAAGTGCAATATATGGTGATTTGGCGATTTTTATTCCCTGGTTGCGCGCATAGCTTACACCTGAATTTTTTTGCCATAGATATATTACTGCTTTCCCGTATTGGGCAACCATTGTTTCAGTGCCGTCATCTGAGCCATCATCAATCACAATAATTTCAAAGTCTTTCATGGATTGAGCTAAAACAGAATCCAGGGCAGTTTTAAGCATATCCCTTCTGTTGTATGATGGAATTATTACAGAAAATAGGGACATTTAATATTTTTTTTAAAGAAGATATAGTTCATTGTCAGATATTATTTCAAAGCCTTCAGATTCTAAAATTTTTTCTGTTAAAGGAACATTTTCAACCTGGAATACAAAAACAGCAAGATTGTTTTCTCTTATTGTAAATCCATAGGCATCTTCAACATTAACTCCTTTTTCGGAAAGAACAGAGGCTGCTCTGTGGAGCCCTCCTGGTGAGTCGTCAATTTTAATTGCAACAATATCCTTGAGTGTTGAAGCAATACCTTCACTTTGAAGTGCCTCATTCCCAGCCTGAGGTTTATCAAGAAGAAGTTTTATAATCCCATAATCTCCTGAGTCTGAAATTGTTATGGCACGAATATTTATTTTTTTTCTGCTCAGAATTTCTGTAATCCTGCTTATTTTACCCGGTTTATTTTCTGCAAAAACTGAAACCTGATGTGGCATATAATTCCCCCTATATTTTTCTGTTATCTATTACTCTTTTTGCTTTTCCCTGGCTTGGAGGCAGAGAACCTGGTTCTAAAAATTCTATCTTTGGATTGATAATAATCAGAGAGCGGAGCTTTTCAACTATACTTTTATTGAGTTTTTGAAGTGCCTTAATATCCCCCTGGAACATTTTGGAATAGAGTTCAACCTTTATGCTCATTCTGTCCAGGTTTTCTTCCCGATCAAGGACTATCACATAGTTATTCCCCACTTCAGGTATATTCATGAGAACAGATTCTATTTGTGAAGGAAAAACATTTACTCCTCCAACAATAATCATATCATCTGTTCTTCCTTTTATTCTTTCTATTCTTCTGTGTGTCCGTCCGCATGCACATTTTTCAGGAATAATTCTGGTAAGATCCCTTGTTCTGTATCTTATAATAGGCATAGCTTCCCTGTTTATGTGGGTAAGTACAAGCTCCCCTTCCTCTCCATCTTTCAGCTGTTCACAGGTTTCAGGATCAATTATTTCTGCTATATAATAGTCTTCAGCTATATGCATGCCTGCTTTTTCTATACAGTCAGCTGCTACACCAGGGCCATTCATTTCAGAAAGGCCGTACATATTGTAGGCATTGACATCCCAAAGCTGTTCCAGTTTTATTTTTGTAGCTTCTGAATAAGGTTCAGCACCTAAAAAAGCTTTTTTAACAGAAAGGTTATGGGGATTAACTCCTTCATTCTTTATTATCTCAACAAGGTGAAGTGCATAACTTGGGGTAATGTGCATCACAGTCGTATTGAAATCCTGCATCAGCTCTATCTGTTTAAGGCTGTTTCCTGTTGATGTAGGTATAACAATGCAGCCCACGCGTTCGGCTCCATAGTGCACTCCCAGGCCTCCGGTAAAAAGACCATATCCCATCATGTTTTGAAAAACATCATTCTTTCTAACTCCGGTACTGTATAAGGCTCGTGCAACCTGGTTTGTCCAGCTGTTAAGGTCATTTGCAGTATAGAATATAACTGTTGATTTCCCGGTTGTTCCAGAGGAAGCGTGCATTCTTACTATTTCAGATTTATCAACAGCAACCATTCCATCAGGATAGCTAAGGCGCAGATCGTGCTTTGTTGTAAAGGGGAGGTCTTTTATATGTTCAACTGTTTTAATTGCAGATATATCCACTTTATTTTGATTAAAAATTTTTTTATAATATGGGGTAGATGAGGCTGCTTCCAGGGCTTTTTTTAGCCTTGTAATCTGGATTTTTTGAAGATCCTCTTTGCTGATGGTTTCTATTTCTTTGTTAAGGTACATTTTTTAAGAACTCCGGTTGTTTGTTGTCAGAAGTGATGTTTTTATAAAAGATTTATTTTTTAAATTTATTTATATTTAATTTTTTACCGTTAAAGATATATGTCAATAATATCTTAATTTTAATAGCTTTTTTTCACTTCTCCTGGAATGGTTCACTTCTATCTATATTTATTAATGAATAAAAGAATCGCCAAACCCCCGGCGGAATAAATTTGTTTTCTAAAAGAATCCTTGGCCGCCGCCCCCTTATAGAGGGCTAATTAATTCTTTTTATATTTTTTAGTGATTTTTTCTATATTCAGTATAAAAAAATTATAAATAGAAATTTATTAAGTCCCCCAATGGGGGATTTAGGGGGTAATGGCTGAAGAAAATTGTGGGTAGAAGTAAGCCCATAATGGATTAAATAGGTCTTATTTAAAGTTCTATTTATGCTTTAATAATTATTGACACTTCTATAAAAGATGTTATATTGACTTTATAAAAAAAATACTATGAGTGTGTGTGTTATGGATAGGGTATTCAAAAAGGTAGTGGGGCTTCAAGCTATTCCTGCAGTAGTTAATATTGCTGGTGCAGTATTTGTTTTTTTTAATTTTGAGCAACCAGAGTTTACAGGCTATGTGATTGGTGCTATTCTTGGGGTGGTTCTTTCTATAGGCTGGGTTATGCAGGAGTCTAAAACAGCATTGCAACCTCATGCAATAAGGCTGCTTAAAATTACATTTAAGGGATTGTTCCTTAAAGTTATAATATTTTTAATTTTTATGTCTTTTGTTTATGCGTTTTTTGAATTCAGTAAAGCTTTTTTTGTTATTTCATTTTTTATTGCTCTGTTGATATCAGCTATTGTAGAAATCTGGTATTATACAACCCTTATTAAAAAAGGCAGGCTTCAGAATTCTTAAAGGATTTTATTATTCAAACAGGAATGAGAAATGGATTTGACTATACTTGAAAAACTTAGCAGGGAAGAACTTGTAGGAATCATTGAAAGGCTTGGTGGTCAGTATGATTTTGATATCACTGGCAAAGACGAAAGGACTCTGGATTTTCGTACAATCGTTGAAGCTGCCTATGATGTGATTTTTGTCGTTGATCGTGATAAAAGAATAATTTTTATGAATAAAGCCTGGAGTAAAACCTTTCCATCAAGGGAAGCCAGGCCGGGTAAGCCTTATAGGGATTATCTTTATGAAATAGAACAGGAGAGGGGAAACCTGGTTGTTGATTCTGTTTTAAAGCATGGCCATGTGTTTGAAAACGAACTCCTTAAAACCTATGAAAATGGAACCCCCTATTATTTTGTTACCACCTTTTCACCAATCAAGTCAAAAAATGGTGAAATTTACGGTCTGATTGGAGTAATGAGAAATTACACTGAACAGCGTGTAATCCAGAAAAAACTCAGAGATAATACTCGAATGCTTGAAGATAAGGTAAAGGAGCAGATTAAGCAGGCTGAAGAGTTGAAAAATCTAAGGGATCTAAATGAGGAGATTATAAACAATGCTCCAATTGGGATTATCCTTGCTGATCCTTCCGGAATTGTAATAAGTGAAAACCCCAATCTTAGTCGAATAATGTTTCGAAATCCAGATACTCTCTCTGGTTTTAATTTAACAAAATATGAGGGTTTTATAGAATCAGGGCTTAAAGATTCTTTTGAAACAGCTGTGAATCTTAAAAGAACAGTAAGGGTTTCTGAAGCAAAATATATGCCTGTTTCAGGCGAAAAGATTCTCGCTATAAATGTAACCCTTGACCCTATATTCAACCGTGCAGGTGATGTTGAAAAAGTTCTTATTATGATTGAGGATGTTACTGCACAGGAAGAGATTCGCAAAAAAATCAGTAAAAATGAAAAAATGACTTCTTTAGGGCTTCTTGCTTCAGGGGTGGCATCTGAACTAAAAAATCATATTAATAAAATGTTTATGGATTTGAATTTTATTCACACAAATGTGGATGAACACAGCCCTGCTTCTGAATATGTGGATGCGCTTAAAATTGAACTTCAAAGAATAAAAATTATCTCTGAACAGCTTTTATCTCTTTCTATAATTGATGAAAGGGACAAGGAGCTATGTGAAATAAATAAAATAATAACAGGCCATCCCCTTGATGTTTTGATAAATAAAATAAGAAACGAGGGCGTTGATGTCGATATTATTTTACCGGAGGAGAGCCCTGTTGTTTATGCAATTCCAAATCAGCTGACTCAGATTTTTATTCAGCTTTTTGAAAATGCAGAGGATGCAGTGAATGGCTTTGGTAAAATTTCTATCAAGGTGGAGCCAGTGGAAGTGATTTCCGGGAATTATGTATCTGTTACAGTAAGTGATACAGGTATGGGGATTCCTGAAGAGCATTTAAAGAAAATATTTCAGCCCTTTTACACAACAAAAGGTAAAAAAGGAACAGGCTTAGGGCTGATGATTATTATGAATATTATTGATAATCTTGGTGGAACTATTGGTCTTAAAACCAGTCCAGGAGAGGGGACATCCTTTAAAATCATGCTTCCCCTTGCAGAACAATAAAGGTACGGATAAGGATGAATACAATAAAAGAAGATATAAGGGATTTTCTGGAAAATGATGGCTATGTAATTATCAATCAGGAGGAAAGTTCAATTGCAACAGTTGTTTCTGTTGAAGGAGAACCTTCTCTTACAGAATATAAAACTACAATTTATAGTGATGATTTTCTCGAACAGGGGGAAATAGGGCGAAAAACACGCCCCCTGGTTTCTGACATTATGAAGGAGACCCCTGAAAGCGAGTTTGATGTACCAACAATTATTGAATATCTTAACTGGCATATGCTGGGAATCAATGAGAATATAATAGGAAGAGAGGAGATTATTACACAGGCAATATACGCCATATTGACCGGAGAGCACATGCTCCTTTTGAGCCGTACAGGTATGGCTAAAACCTATCTGGCTAATTCCATATTTAATATTTTTGAGGGTGCAAGGATTTTTGCTTCCCAGGCGAGCAAGGATCAAACTCCTGATAACTATTTTGGCCCTTATAATATTGATGAGTTCAGGAAAGGGCGCATTAGACATAATATAAAAGGTTCCATAATTGAGGCTAACCTTGTTTTCCTTGATGAGTTTTTTGATGCCAGTGATGTTGTTTTGCGTTCTCTTCTTTCTGTACTCAATGAAAGAAAATTTATAAACGGGTCAGAGCAGATCGATGCCGCAGTACATACTGCTATTGCCACTGCCAACTATATGCGATTAAATGAGGTAACAGAGGCTGTTCTTGACAGGTTTACATATAAGTCTATTATTCCTGAAGACAACAACGTTTACAGCCAGCTCAGGATTGATAAAATATACACAAAGCAGAAGGGGGAGCCATCCGAGCCTGATAAAAAAATATACTTTAATCAGATAATTTTTCTTAATGAGATAATTACAAACAGGCACAAGTCAATAAAGGTTGTGGTTCCGGAGTTTGTTTCTTTTATGAAAAATGTTTTTGTAAACAGATTTGTAGGAGAAATGCGTAAACACGACAGCAATTTTTTTATAAGCCCCAGAAAGCAGGCCAAGCTTAATGATTTTCTTAGAGCAGCAGCTCTTATTAAGGGCAGATATACTGTAAACATGGATGATCTTCGGGAGCTATATCTTGCTCTTTGTACATTAAATAGCTATGTGTCTTTAAAGAACATGGATAAATCAGAAAAGGATCTCTATATTGATGTTTACCAAAAGACCATGAGCCATTTTAAAGCAAATGGAGCAATTGCCCAGGTTGAGTTTTTAATAAATATAAGAAATATTTTTCAGGAGATTAAAGAAGACCCTGAAAAAAGAGATACAATTTTGAAGAAAAGCACATTTCTTGATAGTATTAAAAATCTTCTTAAAACGCTTTTTACAGGCAGAAGAGACACGGAAGATGAAGAGTTTACTATTGATTCTCTTAAAAGGAGTGTTTTTGAGGTTGTTTCTTCAGTAGAAGAGGTTAATGAACTTAAAAATGGAATATTGAAAGATTACCGGGAATTAGTATAGTATGAGGAATAAATGCAATGATTTCTCCTCAGCCTGGTAATGATTTTTTTGAATATTGGGATTCTCTCGGATTTTTCGGAAATATCCAGGTAATTCTTCCTGCGGAGTTTATGCTTCTCTTTGAGATAGCACGGGCTCTTTTCACAGAAAGCGCTTCTGCTGATGCATTAAATGCCATTGAGGAAATATCCAGCGATAATTCTGTTTTTATCCCTGACAGAGAAAAAAGTATAGCCCTTAATCGTGTTGAAAAGCATGTTCCCCTTGGCAATAAAATGGAAATAGAAACCTTTAAAAAGATGACAGATCTTAAAAGGGCTCTACCCAGGGAACTTGCTCATGATGATGATGTGTTTAATGCCAGATTATTTACCCGCACACTTTTGGTACAGCGATTTTACGAATCCGAAACAGACACATATAAACCTATATCAACTATAAAGAATGAATCCGGCAGGGAAGCAAACAGGTTTGAGCAGATATTTTATATCCTGCTTGATACTTCCAGATCAATGGATATGCACATGAGATCTTTTTATTCCAAGTGCATTGTTGCAGAATTTTTGCGAAGGAAGCGTGATTCAGGTGCCAAGCTTTTTTTTCGCACATTTGATTCAAAAGTAGGAAAGATGTACAAGGTGGAAAAACGCGAGGATTTTCCTTTTCTTATAGAGCATGTCCTTCTTTCAACAACAGGCGGAGTAAGCACTAATCTGCAAAAAGCTGTTTTTAGAGCAGTAGATGATATCAATTTTACCAAGGATATGCTGAATTCAGAAATTCTGGTTGTAACAGATGGAATTAGCAAAATCGATTCTGATGAAATGGCTCAAAAACTTGGTAATATAAAACTGCATGTTCTCAAGATTGGAGATGAGGTCCCTGAACCGGATTTTTATGAAATGGAAATAGCCCTGTCTTCGGAGAATATTGACTTTAATCCATCATCCATTAATTTTAATCAGGCAAGGGAATATCTTCTTCAGAATGCTGGTGATAAAAGCGCCATGGCAATGAATTATGAAAAGGTTGTCCGCCTATGGGTGGAGCAGTCTGATAAAATGCTGGGAGATCTGCGTAGAATTTCGCGTAAATTCATTCAGGTAGGGGATCTTAAAAGCGACACTGTTTTTGATCTTTCTGAAAAGAATATTGAAAATATTTTTCTTATGATTAAGCAGTTTGAATCTGTGAAAATAAAAAAGATGAATATTGATGAAAAAACAGCAGTATATAGACAGGTTTTTTTCCTGGGTCAATATGTGAAAATGCTTTTACAGAATGGTGGTAAAAACGATGCTGATCTAAAAGGCTTTCTTCATAAAATTGAAGCGATAAAAACCAAACTTATGGATGACAGGGAGCTTTTTCTTTTTATTGTCAGATCAGGCCAGTATCACGATGATAAGAAGAAGCTTAAGCTGGATCGCAAGGAAGCGCGAAAGATGATGAAAAATATGAAAATGGAGAATAAAAAGCTTACTTTAAAAGAAATGCGTGAGGCTAAGCTTATGTTCACATTTGACGGTGAAGATGGAGGCGGAGGAGGGAAACTCCTTATTCTGCTTTTAATTAAATTCGCTGAATTTACAAAAAAAATTATTTTATATCCCTTTGGTTTATTTCGTAAAAAGGAAGATAATGATGAGCAGGAGGATGATGAATCATAACCTCCTGCTTTAGCTAAAATCTTTAGCTGATTTTATTTTTATACCAGGCCACTGTTTCAGACAAAATTTCTATATTATCCTTTGCAGGTGCCCAGCCAGTATCCTCTTTAAGCTTTTGGCAATCCAGATACATGTTATTGAATAGATAATAATTATGCTCTTTGGTGAAAAAATTTACTTTAGAAGGCTTAAACAGAACTGAATATAATCGCGCTTTTAAAGGTGTTACATCTTTAATTGCAAAATCGAGTTTTTCTTTTTCTTTAAGTTTTAATGTTTGTTCCATTTGTGTAGGCACATTATCTGATCCTGCATTATAAATTTGCCCTTTGGTTTTGTTTTTGTTCTTATAAATATTCAGCAGTGCTTCAGCAGTATCTGCCTGAGATATTAATTGAAAATATGTGGCTCCACCATTTGCAAGATAGACTATGTTATCATCACCCATAGCTGTTGCCATATAAAAAGTAATGAGTATAGACCGATTGTTTGTGTTTGGACCAGCAATAAGAGCTGGCCTAAGTATTGAATAGTCTATTCCATTTTTTTGGCAAAAGGTTTCACAAAGCTTTTCTGCTTTTAATTTATCTTTTCCATAGGGGATGCAGGGCTTTTTTGTGCTATTTTCTTTAACAGGGAATGATTGCATTTTTCCATATACAGCATAGGTTGACTGAAATATAAAGCGTTTTACCTTTGCTTTTCTGGCGCTCATAAGAAGATTAAGGGTTCCCTTAATATTGATTTTTTTCATCTGTCCGCGACCGGTTTTTTTATATGTATGCTTGTCAAGGAGATGGATAACAGTATTTGTTCCTTTGCAGGCCTTGTTCAGCTGTTTTAAATTAAAAAGGTCACCCTGAATAAACTCCACACCCTCTGGTAGTTCAACAGGTTTATAGTAATCGTAGCATTTAACCTTGTTTCCGTCTTTTACAAGTTTTTTAACAAGCTCTGCTCCATGGGGGGTATTGGAACCAGTAATGAGTATCATAGAGTCCTCCATAAAATGTATCTGTTAGGGTGCATTTAGAACCAGTATGTGTATAATAATTTTTTTTATAGATAAGTCAAGAATAATAAAAACACATATTGCTTAATCCGGGTGATAATCATAAAAAAGATCCCCCTATCTGTTGCTGATAAAAGGCTCTATCAGTATTTTTTTTCTTAAAGGCGAAAAGACTATTCCTTCAACCCTTCCATAAATGTTTTCCTGTTCTGTTAAATCATGGAAATCCTTTTCGCTTCTGTCATCTGACGCTGTCAGATATTCTCCGGGTTTAAGATTTTCCCTGAATTCAAATTTTATTCTGCTCTGCTTTACTGAATATTTGAAAAATCCGTTTAATTCAGAAATAACATCATAGCTGGTAAGGGACATTTTTTTAAGCTCTGCTTCTGAAAAAATAGAAAGCATGAGCTCTGAGCCATCTACAAGAAAACGGCTGTTTTTATACTCTGCTTTTTCTCCAGGTATGGCGATTATCCGTTTAGTGGACATGCCTGATTGTTTTTGAATCAAAACAGGTTCCCCATGGGTATATTTTTTACCGGGAATTTTGCTGACAAGTATAAGGTCATTTTTTTCATAGATTGGTTCAACTGTTT
>CAYTLM010000019.1:0-18604 GCA_964438485.1 uncultured Leptospirales bacterium
TATATGTGGGCATCATGCGTCTGCTGCTTATAAGGTCGTAAAAAGTCCCTGTTCCATATTCTGCAATACCAAGCTCTCCCATAAGAACAGGGGAAGCTGAAGCAAGTCTTAATATGTCTTCCCTGGCTTTTTTTAGCTCTTTTGGATCTTTTACCGGAACCTCTTTAGTTCCTCTTACATGAATGCTTTTCAGATTTTTATCTGCCATAACAAGGCCTGCGCCGTTTCTACCTGAAGCATACTCATTATCAAAGTCTATTGTTGAAAAGAGAACCCCGTTTTCAGCTGCTGGCCCAATAACTGCCTTTGAGCCTCCTGTATTGAGAAGGGTCAGTGTTTCTCTTGTACTTTTTCCTTTAAGGTGCAGGGCGCTGTGTATTTTAACAACGCTGTTTTCTATTGTAATCATTGATAATTCCGGAGCTTTTCCTGTAATGATTATTCCATCCCAGCCGGCTTTTTTTAGTTCAGTTCCAAATTTTCCTCCTGCTGAGGCATCACCAATAGTTCCTGTAAGAGGGGACATGGTAACTATTGAAATTATTCCTGAACAGGGCGATTCTGTTCCCACAAGCGGCCCTGTCATAAAAATTAGAGGCATTTCCGGATTTTGCCAATGCAGGTGGGCAGATGGAAGCAGATAATATACCCCAAGTCCTCTTCCACCTATATATTTTATATAAATGTTCTTATCTGGTGAAATTATGCTGTATGTTCCACTATTCAGGTCTATTTTGAGGATTTTACCTGTCCAGCCGTATAATTTATCCACTCTGCCTGTCTCCTGCGTTCCTATTAAAGAGCTTTTTGATCGCTATTTTGTTAAATAACCATATAGCTTATTATATATTTATGACAACAAAAATACTGGTATCTAAATAATCTGAAAAATATTTAAATGAGGAATATTTGTTTGATTAATGAAAATTGATTTATTAAATTACCAATATTGACGATTAAAAAACTAGGTCAACATAACCTGTTCAGGGAGGAACAGGCGGCCTTGGAGGTTCTCAATGAACAATCTCATGAAAATGGAGGATCGTGAGATAAGACAGGGTAAAATCACCGGAGACAAAGAAAAGATTAAGGCATTGCAGGAAAGAGTCTCTGATGAAGCATATCTGGATCACGCAATTTCTAAAATTGCTGCTGATCTATCTCACTATCTGACAAAGTAACCTGGAGTTTTATGAAGGCTGATATCTTTTATGGTATTGGCGGGTTATTTAATTGTAATATAATACATCCCGTTTATACGGGATGTATTATAAAAAAAGAGGCATTCCCTTTATTATGACAGAGCCGAGCTCTTACCAGATTTTTAGACAGAATAAAACAATGAGAATACTTTTCCTTGTTTTTTTCAGTGTTGTTATTTTGTTTTTATTTTATATTTTTAGAAGTTTTTTGTGGGTTTTTTTATTTGCTTTTATCTTTTATATTGTTTTAAGGCCTTTTCATGACAAAGTTCTTTCATTTTTCAAAATAAGATTGTTAAGCTCATCCTTTGTAATTATTATCCTTTCAATTATTTTTCTTTTACCTTTAACTTTTCTTTTAATAATGCTTACTGAACAGGCTTTGGATCTGTATAGACATATTCAGATAAGAATAGACAGCAATTATTTTTCCGAGCTTGGTAATTCATACGCTGTGCAAAGCGTACTGGATTATATGAATATTGGAAAAGATGAAGTTGTTGCAAAGTTCATGGCTTTTATACAGAGAACCTCTTCTCAAATATTTTCAGGAGTGACATCTGTAATTTCCTATCCTGTAACATTTGCAATTAAGCTTTTTTTCATGGTTACTACGCTTTTTTTCCTCTTAAAAGATGGTTACAAGCTGGATGGGCTAGTGTATAAGGTGCTTCCATTTCCTGATGATATTGAAAAGGATGTTATTAATAAGCTTAAAGATGTGCTTTATCTTCTTATAATTGGTAATTTTTTTATAATGTCTTTGCAGGGAATAATGGTTGGGCTGGGTCTTTATCTGGCGGGTGTAAACATCCCTCTGCTTTGGGGATCTCTTGCAGCTATTCTTTCTCTTATTCCTGTAATAGGGACATCTTTTATATGGGCTCCTGCTGCTTTATTTTTTGTTTTTAGCAAAGATTATGGTACTGCGATTTTTATTGCAGCATGGTGTTTTTCCTGGTACATGGTGCTTGAGAATATTGCAAAGCCTAAAATTTTTGGAGATAGGTTGAACTTTCATCCGCTCCTTCTTTTCTTTTTACTTATAGGGAGCATACAGACATTTGGCCTGCCTGGAGTAATATTAGGGCCGCTTTTTCTGTCTCTGTTTTTCTCTTTCTGGGGCATATATAAAATTCTTGATGCCTATGATTTGGATAGAAAAATCAGGGAAGATGTATTAACTACAACAGAAAAAGAGGAGTAATTAAATTGCTGATTGCTTATATTGGGAAGATTTTTCTGGTTCCTTATAGCAGTATTTACATCCCATAATTAGAATACTGGCTGAATCGCCCCTTATTATTTTACTTGCATATAATCCTTCATATTTTTCAAGAGAAGATCCGCACAAAGGGCATATTCGTGTACCAGGGGGCAAGGGAGGCCTTTTGTTAAAGCCTATATTATCTGTTTTTATATTTATACTATGGGGCCCAGGTTTGTTTTTTTCAGTAAGCTGTGATATTTTCTCTTTTGTTTTTTCATGTATAGAGAGAATATAAATAAATACTGCTATTCCTATTAAAAGCCCGGATATGTAGAGAAATATGCTCAAAAATCACCTCTTTTCCTTGTGACAAAATTTATCATCACTGTTTGATCGCAAGGAGAGTCTGTTGTATAGTCGCTAAAAATATCAAGAATTTCGAATCCTTCAACTGCAAGTATTTCTGTTATTTCTCTGATTGAGTATATTCTCTGGATATGCTCCTCTTTGCTCATAGAGCCATCAGGTGCAGTTATGTTGAAACTTGAAATAACGAGCTTTTTCTTTTTGTCGTATTTGTTACTCCATTCTGCACTAATACCCCTGGTTTTATAAAATGAAGTTTTATTGTCAAAAAATCTTTTTATATTATTTTCTGTGGTTATATCAAATAGAAATATGCTTTCGCTGTGCATCACCTCTTTTGTGCACCTGAATACTTTTGCAATATCTTCTTCAATTAGCATGTAGTTCATTGTATCATGTACACTAAAAATAAAATCGAATTTATTTTTCAATGCAAAATTTCGTATGTCAGCACATGCAATCCTGAAATTTCTATATGCACGAGTTTTGGCTACTCTTAGCATTTTTAAAGATATATCAAGGCCGATTATATTAAAATCATCAGTAGAAAATTTTGCTCCGAATTTCCCAGTACCACATCCCAGTTCAAGAACTGTTCTGGGATTATCTATATAGTTAATCATAATTTCGCTGATATATTCATACCATTGCTGATAATCAACATGTCTAAGCATATAGTCGTATATTTCCGCAATCTCAGAATAAGGAATATTTTTTTTCAATTATTATAACACCTAGCCTGTTTTTTTTGAAAGCTTGTTTTTGATCTGTTCATGGTACATCTTTCTAACTTCATAAAAAAAATCAAGATACTCTTTTTTTTTGTAATCCGCATAGGTCCATTCCCAGAAATTAAACTGCTTTGATTTATACCTGTACTCATTTTCAAGAAATATTCCTTTTCCAAGATAAGCCCTGTGATAAAAATCTTTGCATGATGCAAGGAATACGTTTGAAAGTGTTAAATAGCCAGGGTCAATATTTACTCTTCTAATGCCATTTTTAGCCAGGGAGGATTCAATTTTATTTGTATAAAGCTTTATTTTTACTATATCTTCTCTTTTTATTAGTCTGGTGAATGAAAAAAAAATCTTTTTTAAATCTGTGCCCATGGAATCATAGTAGGATGTCTGATCAAATATAATAGGCTTTGTTTTTATTTCCAGGGGGCCATATTTTTTTTTAAGTTTTTGTTTTGCAATAATGCAGGTTTTTTCATCAGAGTAGATTATTCCTATAAAGAGTTTTGCCTTTTGCGGGTACCTGGGTTTTGCCATGAAAACAGATTCTCCTCGTTTTAAAGGGTTAATTATAAACTTTTTTTAGGCTGTAAAGTCAATAACTTACTTGTTTAATTTTTTAATTGTAGTATCAGGGTATTTATGATAATAATAGGCAAAAGTATAAATTTTTGTTTTATAATTAATCCGGAATATTAAAACAGTAGAGAGGATCTGTGATGGTTGAAAAAAATCTTGTCAGATTTGGTGTATCAATTGATGAAAAGCTTTTGGATAGATTTGACAGGCATATTCTGGAAAAGGGCTATGTAAACAGATCTGAGGCTATAAGGGATCTTATAAGGGATGCTCTTGTTATTGACCAGATTCAGGATCCTGAAGCAAATTCCTTTGGAACCTTAACTATTATCTATAATCATCATCATGGTGATATGTCTGATAAGCTCAATGAGTTGCAGCATAACCACTTTAATAATATTGTTTCAACCACCCATGTGCACCTTGATGAGCATAATTGCCTTGAAGTTCTTATTTTAAAGGGTAAGGCTGGTGTTATAAAATCTCTTGCTGATACTATACTGGCAACAAAAAATGTTAGGCATGGAAGATTCGTTATTGCTTCAACAGAAAACAACCTTGATCTATAGGCTTTTTTTGATCTCGCGTAAAAGATTACAGAATAAATTTCATCTTTAATTTATTTAATGTCCCTGATTTTTTGCTGTTTCAGTGATAGAGAGATGTATTGTTATTATATGAATTTAGCCCGGGTTTTAGGGCTTTTTTAAAATTAATTTTTTTTTTGCTTAACTATAAAGCCCTATACTACGATATTATGAATAGGGGTTAGTATGCTCTTTCGGAGCGTCCAGGGGTGGTTATAGTGAAGCGGAGATGTTATTGTAAAAAATATCCCGCTGTCCTTTTTTTCTTATTGTTTGTAAACTTTATTGCATACGCTGATAACAGGGTCAGTGGGCAAAGGGCGGCAGGGGGTGCAGAAATGAAAACCAAAGCCGTCAGAAGCACTGGAGACATAATCGCTTCAAACGAGTACAGAGGCTATGAATATTACCGCAATATGGATAAGGGTAAATCCTCCACATCCAGGACAGCCTTGCCTGTGAATAAAGTTAAAACCTCGGAAACAGGTAACAAAACAATTTTATATACAGTTAAAAAAGGGGATACCCTTTTTCGTATAGCAATGAATCATAAAACAACAGTTGAATATATCAGTTCTTTGAATAATCTTGGTAACCAGAATCGGATTTATGCAGGAATGAAGTTAAAAATACCTGCTATTGAATCCGGGGGGGAAAAGAGTGCCAATCTGCCTAAAAAAAAGAATGAAGCCCCTGTTCATGGTAAAGGGGGAGAAGAGGGTTTTCATTTTTTATGGCCTTTGAAAAAAGTCGATAAATTTAAAAGGGATGGAGATGAGGGTGTAAAAGCCATAGGCCTTATTATTACAGGACCAGCCAGATCTATGGTAATTGCTTCTGAATCCGGTGTAGTTAAAAGGGCTGGTTATATGCGGGGCTTTGGGAAATATGTTGTTGTTAATCATGGGCAAAGATATTTAACTGTTTATTCTAATCTAATGGTTATTAATGTTAAAGAGGGTGAAAAGGTTGGTAAAGGCAGTGCTATTGGGTTTATAAGTGATGATCGGACTTTGCATTTTCAGATAGATTATGCTGGAAAATCGAAGAATCCGTTGGAATATCTTCCGAAGAAAAGTTGAATATGAAGGGGCATTTGATAATATATTATCCTGCTGCTGCAAAAGAGACCTTATTTTTGCTTGACTAAAGGGTTTCTTTGTTTTAATTTTTGTTTATAATTTCAGGAATTTATCCTTGTTATAAAAATATTTTTTGTTAAAAATGACTGGTGTAAAAAAATTAAAAGACTAATTGATTAAAAGGATCTTGATATGAAGAAGTGGGTGCTTTCAGGTGCTGCTGTGCTGAATCCTGATGAAACAGCAGAAAACATTAGTATTTCTGTTGAAAATGGCAGAATTTCGGATATTTCTAAAAAAAATATAAATGAAGCTATTTCAATAAAGGTTAATGGCATAATCTCCTCAGGCTTCATAAATGCTCATGACCATCTTCTTGGGAACTATTTCCCTAAAGTTGGGAATGGTCCATATGAAAACTGGCTTCCCTGGGATAATGATTTGAAAAGCTCACCTATATATCAGGAGAGACAGCAGATAGAAAACAGGGACCTTTACCTGCTTGGTGCATTTAGAAATCTGGTATCAGGAGTAACAACTGTATCTGACCATATTCCGCATTTTGTAGCAGAACCTTTTTATGATCTGCTCCCAACAAAGGCTATAAGAGACTATGCACTTGCACATTCGGTTAATTCATTTGCACTCAAATGGGGAGATGAAATCAGCGAGGAATACAGGAAGGCAGTTGAAAAGGATATCCCTTTTATTACTCATATTTCTGAAGGTTTTGATAATGAAACTATTGAGGATGTGACTTCTCTGGATAGACAGGGAGGGCTGGGAGAGCATTCTGTTTTAATCCATGGCATTGCTTTTTCTGAAGAGGATATAGATTTAATCAAGAGTAAAAAAGCATCTGTTGTCTGGTGCGGTGATTCAAACATGTTCATGTTTAATAAAACAACCAATATAAAAATGCTTCTTGATAAAGGAGTGAATGTCTGCATAGGCACAGATTCTCCAATGTCAGGTGGAGAGAATCTTTTAAAAGAAATTAATTTTAATAAAAAGCTCTATAAAAAAATGTATGGTCAGGAGCTTTCTGACGAAACTATATATAGAATGATAACTGTTAATAGCGCAAGGGCTTTTAGATTACACGATCATGGCTCTATAAAAAGTGGTAATGTGGCTGATTTTGTAGTTGTAAAGGACAGAGGCGGTTCCTTTATTAATTCTCTTGTTTCTTCCAGTTTAAAAGATATAATGCTTGTTGTTATCAATGGAATGCCTGCTTATGGAGATATTGAATATGCTGGTCTTTTTGATTCACTTAAGATACAGTATCAGGAGATAGTTCTGGATGGCAGGGAAAAGGTTGTAATTGGAGATTTGCTTGGGCTTTTAAAAAGAATAAGCAGGGCTGTGGGTTTTAAGAAAACCTTTCCATTTTTGCCCGTTGATTTTTGATTAAATCCAAGGAGAGATAATGGCTGGGAGGATGCAGAGCGGAATAATAACCAGGGTTTATAAATCCGGTTCAATTATTTATTTTGAAAATGATAAAAGTGAGTATATCTATATCCTTAAATCAGGCAGGGTTTGGCTCACTTATACAAAGATAGATACTGGCGAAGAGATTAAAGAGGATGTTCGTCAGGGAGAGTTTTTTGGCGTAAAGTCTGCACTTGGAAAATATCCCAGAGAGGAAACAGCCCAGACTATAGGGGAAACAGTTGTGCTTGTTCTTACTCTGGCTGATTTTGAACGCCTTATTTTGAAAAATGTCAATGTTGTAAGAAAAATGCTTCGCGTGTTTAGCAATCAGCTAAGAAGAATAGGAAAAACTGTTCGTACTGTTCTTGGTGAAAGTGACAATGTTGCACCTGATGTTGAACTTTTTAGAATTGGAGAACATTATTATAAAGCCGGAGATTATACCAAGGCTTCGTATGCTTTTAAAAGATATATGGAGTACTATCCTGACACTGATTATGCTAAAGTTGCAATGGAGAGAATTAAAACAATAAGCTCTGGTGCTGTGAGTATATCCTCTCCTGGCAAAATGCTGGTAGACTCTTCAGATGCTGATCTGGATGATTTTTCCATGGGTGACAGCAGTGACGATATGTTCACTATTGATAGCAATGGATCTTCCGGTAATTCATCTGATGATTTTGCAATTTCTTCAGAGTTTTCAAGTGAAATGGATGATTTTATAGCAGATTCAGATGATTCACTTGATGATTTTGGTGATTTCTCATTTGATGAACCTGTTGAGAAGAGCCCGGTTGAAAAGAACTCAGGAATTAAAGCTCTATTTGATGAAGGAGTGGTTCATTTTGATATGAATAACTGCATGGACGCAATAGAGGTTTTTCGTGGAATTATAGAAGGTGGGGAACCTTCAGAGGATTATGAAAAAAAGTTTTTTGTTGATTCATATTTTTATCTTGGAAAATGTTTTTGGGAAACAAAGAAATATAAAGATGCAATGACTTATTTCGGTGAAGTAGTAAAAAAATATCAGGATTCTGTAAATTTTAAGGCTTCGCTTTTTTATATCGGTGAAATTTTTTCCGTAGCAGGGCAGAAAGAGAAAGCCCTTTCATATTATAACAGGGTGCTTAATATGACCCCTAAGGATGCTTTAAATTCAAAGGCACTTGATAAAATTAAGGTACTACAAAAAAGTTAGGTATAGTGTATGCTTGAACTTGATGAAAAATTTTTTGCACGCTTTGGAGTTGAGTATTCACCAAATGAGATAATCTTTTGTGAATATGAACCAGGATATGAGTTTTATTTTATCAACAAGGGTCGTGTTAAAATTGTTAAAATAATCAATGACAGGGAAAAAACAATTGATGTGCTTTCTACTGGAGATGTTTTTGGAGAAATGGCAATTCTTGAAGAGGAGCCAAGATCAGCAACAGCTATTGCTGTTGATCATGTACGGGTTTTTAAATTTCATAGGGATAACTTTGATACACTGCTTCAGGGTAACCCGCAGTTGGCGTACAAGCTGCTTTTGATTTTTTCTAAAAGGATTTATGATGCAAAGCGAAGGCTTATGATTCTTCTTCTTGAGGAGCCTTCTGTAAAAGTAATGGATGTAATGATTATGCTTGCTGAACAGAATCCCCAGCTTGATATTGAAAATGAAATTATTTTAAACACTACTTCACAGCAGATAGCAAACTGGGCAGGGATGGCTGATAGTGAAGTACAAAAAGAATTGACACATTTATCCCGTGTTGCAAAAATCGACCTCTTTGATGACAGGATAGCAGTTAAAAATATCCGTGACTTTCAGAGGATCGTTACATCAAGAAGAAAGAACCTTTTTTCATAATAGATCAAATGCTCCCGTAGCTCAGGTGGATAGAGCAGTAGTTTCCTAAACTATGTGCCGGAGGTTCGAGTCCTCCCGGGAGCGAAAATAGAAAAAATATTGAAAAAGCGGATATTCCGCTTATTTTTTTATTCAGAGGCTGAGTAATGGAAGGGAAATTAAAGGAAATAAAAGCAAGATATGTTGAAATTGAACAGTATTTGAGCAATCCTGAGATTATTTCTGATCAAAAGCGTTTTAGGGAGCTCAATAAAGAACACTCTCAGCTTTCTCCTATTGTTGCCAGATATGCAGAATATACAAAATATCGCAAAGAACTTTCAGATTCAAAAGAACTTTATAAAACCGAAGATGATCCTTCAATGAGGGAGATGCTTCAGCTTGAAATAGAAGATCTTGAAGGGAAAATAGAAATACTCGAAGATAAGCTTATGGTTATGCTTCTTCCTAAAGATCCTCATTCAGGAAAGGATATTATTGTTGAAATACGCGCTGGAACCGGCGGTGATGAGGCTGCACTTTTTGCTGCGCATCTTTTTAGAATGTACACCAGGTATGCTGAAGAGAATAAATGGAAGGTGGAGATTCTTGAAGCAACATCAAATGAAATTGGCGGGTATAAGGAAATTGCCTTTTCCATAAGGGGTGAAGAAGCCTATGATTCCTTAAAATATGAGTCAGGTACTCACAGGGTTCAGCGTGTTCCTGATACTGAGTCCCAGGGTAGAATCCATACATCTGCAGTAACTGTTGCAGTGCTTCCAGAGGCTGATGACGATGAACTTGTCATTGATCCTAATGAGTTGCGTGTTGACGTGTACAGGTCTTCCGGCCATGGGGGACAGTCTGTTAATACAACAGATTCAGCAGTAAGGATTACACATATTCCAACAGGCATGGTTGTAACCTGTCAGGATGAAAAATCACAGCTTAAAAATAAAACCAAGGCCATGAGGGTACTTAAGGCAAGGCTTCTTGAAATTGCTAATAGTGAAAAAAGGGCTAAAGAGTCTGAAATGAGAAAAACCATGATTGGAAGCGGAGACAGGAGTGAAAGGATAAGAACATATAACTTTCCCCAGGGGAGGGTAACTGATCATAGAATAGGCCTTACCCTTTATTCTCTTGAAAGCGTTATGGATGGGGAAATGGACGAGATTGTTGATGCCTTAAAAAAATTTGAGGTAGGGAAACTCCTTACAGTAATACAGGCATAAACCGGATAAGCTATTGCGTTTAGATGAATATATAAAGGATATAACAGGCAGATTAATAGATGCAGGAATTGAATCTGCCAGACTTGATTGTGAAGTTCTTTTGTCACATGTCCTTAATGTGGAAAAGTATAAGCTTATTACTGATGGCAATAGAGATCTTACCTTTGATGAAATAAAAAAAATTGAAAGGCTGGTAAAGCGCAGATGCAATTTTGAGCCTGTTGCATATATTACAGGTTCAAAGGAATTTTACTCTCTTGATTTTATTGTAAATAAACATGTGCTTATTCCCAGGCCTGAAACAGAGCTGCTTGTTGATATGGCAATTTACTGGGCTGGAATGAATGCATCTGTCCTGGATTTGTGCACTGGCTCTGGTGCTGTAGCTGTTGCGCTTAAACATTCCAGGCGGGATCTTGATGTTGTTGCTTCTGATATTTCAGCTGAGGCTTTAAAGGTTGCAAGGAAAAATTCTCTTAGTATCAATGGTAAGGCCGGGATAAAGTTTTACAAGGGGAATCTTTTTGAGCCTTTTAAAGGAAAGAAATTTGATGTTATTATTTCCAATCCTCCCTATGTAGGTAGTGATGAGGCGGATTCATTGAAAAAAGACCTTTTTTTTGAACCTGAGATTGCCCTTTTTGCTCCTGAAAATGGAAGAGCAATTATTGAAAAAATAATAGTCGAATCTGTAGATTATCTCAATGAAAAGGGGACTCTCCTTTTGGAAATGGGGAATAATCAGGGGTCTTTTGTAACAAAATTAGGGGAAGAGAAGGGATATGCGGTTTCGATTTTAAACGATTATTCAGGGCTTCCCAGAGTTGCTACTTTGAAAAAGAATGATTAAGATTGCATAAGAGTTCTTTGGATGAAATAATTTAAGAATTTTGGTTGCGCTTCTTTATCTGTAAAATAATACTTGTTTAGTCTTTTATGGAAGAGGATGGGATCTGGTGGTCTCCGCGGTCTTCAAAACCGTAGGCTGTAGTTTACTGCAGCGGCAGGTTCGATTCCTGCTCCTTCCGCATATAATAATAAAGGAAGCTTTTGGCTCCCTTTATTATATCAGGCTTTTCCTCTTGAGTAAAATCTTTCCTGGGTATTTTTTTAAGCTTTATTATTTTTTTTTAAAGCAGGCTCTGACCCCTTAAAATAATAGAGAGTATTTTTTTTAAATCAAGACTTCAAAAAAAGCATAAATGTGTTGAAATAACTTGTATTTGTCTTATTATAGTCCATAAATTTTAATTCATTTCTATTATTCTACAATTAAGCTTGTACTAAGGGATATGCTTATTGATTGAAAATGTATTTTTTTTAGGATTATGATAATGAGGTCTTTTATTTTATTTTTTGTTTTAATTTTATCGGTCAACTACTTGTATGCAGAATACAGATTGAATTTTTTTGTTGGTGATGTTAAAGTAAAGATAAATGGAGAAAATGCTGAATTAAAAAACAGCATGGTTATTCCAAAAAAAGCAGTGATTGTGACTGGTAAAAAATCACAGGCTCATTTATATGATTCCTCCAGGGGAACCAGATTAACAATAGGGCCGGAAGTTGATGCATCTATATATTTATTGGAAAAAATTAAAAAAAATTCTGATTCAGAATTTTATCAGAACTTCAAAAAAGGGTTTGTTTATACTGGAAGGAGTACTGCAGCTGCTGTCAGAGGAGAGGAAGAGGGGCGAATCAATCTAGATTGGGCTTTAAGTGAAGATGACATAGGTGATGAGATGGATCGAGCCGTTGAATGGAATTTTTTTGAAAAATCTGACTATTCCCCGATTATACCAATGACAAGAGATGCTACCGATTTTGAAGGGATGTTTCTGTTTGCTGCATCTGTATATTTCCATGAAGGAGATAAATCCGGTGATAAAGCAGTACCTCTTCTTGAAAAGATCATAGCAGGATCTACAGATATAAAGCTTAAAACTGAAAGTATGCGGTTGTTATCGTCTATTTATTTTTCGCAATCATTTTATGACAAATCATATGAATTGATGCAACAGGCCTCTAAGTGTACTCATGAACGCGATATTTCTGAAGCAGATTATTTTGTACTATTGCAGAGTCTTTTTTTTATAAATCGTATTGAAGAAGGACGTAAATATTTAAGATTATTGAAAGCATATTATCCTGCCTCACCCCTGATTAATCAGATAATTGAATATTGATCTTAATTATGAATCGTATTAGAAATTTTTTAATAGCTGTTATTTTTATTATTACATTACCCCTACCTGCGGATGCCGGGTTTTATGATTCATTTACACTTGGTATGTCCGGGAATTATATGATCCCATATGGTGAATACTCTGAAATTTTTAAGCCTGGTATAGGAGGGGGCATTACAGCTCTGTATAATCCCGGATGGGAGATTTTTTTTGTGGATAGCACTTTAAATTTCTTATTATTTGATTTAAAGGACAGCCCTAATTCCTCAATGCAACAGTACTCTTTAATGGTTGGCCCCGGTTTGCAGTTCCAAATTATGTCATGGCTGACTCCCTGGATGAGCTTTCAGGGAGGTATAAGCTATATGAGATTTGATTTTGATCAGAGTGGGTTAAGGGGTTCAACATTGAAACCGGCTGGATTGGCTCAGGTTGGTTTTAATCTAACTCCTTTTGAATATTTAAATATGCGATTTTCAGCCGGTTTTTTTATATCAGAACTTTCCGGAAAGAATTTTATGGGTGTTTCTTTTGCAGGGGCAGCAATCATGCGTTTAAGTATTTTTTCAGCAAGGAATATTGTTGATAAAAAAGAATCTCTGGTACATCTTTCTGAAATAAGATTAAATCCGGTTTTTAGTGCAAGGTTTGCTGGTTATGAAACCAGAGGTATTGGCATAGCCAGTATAATCAATAGAAGCAGTGAAACTCTTCTTGATGTGAGAGTGGAAACCCAGCTGAGCGAACTTGATAGCGGTCCTACAGCTTCGCGAGTAATAAAATCTATCGCACCAGGATCTTCTGTTCAAATTGATCTTCCTCTTAATATAAACAGAAAAGTACTTAGTCTTAACGAAACCAGGGAAATACCTGTAAGGTTCAGAACTTTTTATAGCACTTCTGCAGGCGTATTTTCATATATTGAAACAAAAAATCTGGAGGTTCATCCAAAGAATGCTTTGACCTGGGATAATACTGCGCATATTGGAAGTTTTATAACTCCAAGAGATGGGGTAGTGTCATCTTTTGCTAGAAATGTAATTTCCCTTTACAAAAATAGAATGATTACTGGTTACAATACAAAACTTCAGGAAGCCCTTGTTGTTTTTGATGCTATAGGGGCTGCCAGCATTTCATATGCTGCTGATCCAAATCAGGGTTATGGCAGATCTAATATAGATTTTGTAATGTTTGCAGCGGAAACCCTCCACAAAAAGGCCGGGGACTGTGATGATCTTACCGTACTTTATTGTTCTTTGCTTGAGAGTCTTGGAATTAAAACAGCTGTTGTAACAATACCAGGGCACATTCTTATGATGCTTGATACAGAGGTTCCCCAGAATAGTTATACTGATATAATAAGAGATGAATCCCTTCTTTACTTTATGAACGGTACAGTGTGGCTCCCTGTTGAGGTTACAATGATCGGGAAGTCTTTTCTGGAAGCATGGAGAACAGGAGCTTCAATTCTAAAACGCTACAGATCAGGTGGAGGATCCGGTATTCTTGAGACTTCACGGGCTTGGGCGATTTTCCCTCCTGCTGACATAGATAGTGGGAAGAGGGTCAATACTCCTTCTGAAGAGAAGATTGATATTCTTTATAATCTGGATATGGATGAACTCAGGGTAAAAGTTTTTCAGGAACCTGAGGAAAAATATAAAACTCTTCTTAATAATGATAAAAGCAGATATGATGCTCTCAACAGGTTGGGTATTCTTAAAGCTAAAGAGGGTTTGTTAGATGATTCTTTCAATTATTTCAGGGAAGCAATAAAAACTGAACCTTTAAAATCTCCGGCCTGGGCAAATCTGGGTAATCTTTATATGCTTAAAAGAGACTATAGCAATGCTGTAAAGATGTATGAAAAAGCAGTTTCAATTGATTCTAAAAATCATAAGTACAGGATAGGATTGGCCAGGGCATATTTTGAAGCAGGAAAAAAATATCAGGCTAAGGTTGAGTATCAGACAGCGATTAAAGGTAATCCTGGATATGGACGGCGTTACGCCTATCTGGATAGTGATCCATCTGTACGTGCTGCTGATCCGAATGAGAGAGTCGGATATAATATGTGGGAAGAATGAATGTGTAGAATGAAACACTAATATTTAGCATGTATAGGCACATACTATTTTATACCAAAAGGAGTTGGAAAAGAAATGAATATAATCTTGCAACTAATCTTTAAATATCTTCTTGTAATTTTGATGCCTGCATTTTTTTTCTTTAATTCATGCTCAGATAATTATCTAGAAAATTTTGAAATTGAAAAAAAAACCATACGAGACCTAAATTCAGATTTCCAGCCTGTAATTCTTCTCCTTCCTGATAATTCTTCAATTGTATCAAAAAATCCAACATTTGTTTGGACACCAAGGGCAGGCGCTATTTCCTATCGCTTGGAAATATCGACTGATCCAGTATTTGAAAACATTCTGTTAACGAAAACTCTTTCTAAAGAAGTTTATACCATGCATGGCGAAGACTTTGCTAAAGGCAATTCCCTGCAACCTTTAACTTATTTTTGGCGTATTACCACAGAGTATTATGATAAAAGAGTAAAATCTGATATAAATGTTTTCCATCATCTTGATGACGATATAATCTACGTTGATAAGAAAAGCTTTTCATCTTATGAAGCTGGCAACAAAATCTCACCATTTCGTTCAATTCAAAGAGGAATCGAAATTGCCGATTATTATGGGAAAAAATATGTTTACGTGTCTGAAGATAATTACGTTGAAGATATTACCATTCGAAAGGGGATAACTCTTCAGGGTGGATTTAATTCTTCAAATGATTGGGCTCGTGATATAAAAGCAAATAATACAACAATTACTGCAAGCAGTGACGTTGCCATTAAGGCTGCCAGGATATCTGCTGAATATATTAATTCAACTGTAATCGATGGTTTTATAATAAGAGGTGGCAATACTGGGCTTAATGCTGGAGTTTACATCGTTGATGCGGACATTACTCTCAAAAATAATATTATTTATAGTGGCAATATGGCAGTTGCAAATGGAATTTTTATTTCTTCATCAAATTCAATTATTGAAAACAATGAAATTTTCGCTGTATCTGAAAACTTTGGTTCCTCTAATGTTGCCATTAATGGTATTAGAGCAGAGTACTCTAATCCAATTATACAAAATAATATTATTAGAGTATATTTAGATTCAAGCGGAGACTCAAGTTATGCGATTGGTTTAAGTGTAACGAATGCAACTTCGATATTTTTAAATAATAATTTGGTATATGTCTGCCATGTGAGCCATATGAATAAATACCCTGCATATGGATTACTGATGAGATATGACAGCTCTGGAATAATTGAAAATAATACAATATGTGTTGATTCTGATCGTAGTTTAATTTGTGCGGCCAATGAAAAAGGAACAGGAGAATACTACAGGAATATTTTCATTACTAATTCTTCAATATCATCTCGTTTTGGTTTTTCTGAAATAACTGAAAAAGACTCCAATCCAGAAATCTTTATTGATAATATCTTTGCAGGATTTGATTCAAAAATATATCGCAATAATAATTCGACTAATATCGAAGATAAAGGTGCCGATGGCATTCTCAACGGAGAGCCTAACTATGAACTTGATAACGTAGGAAGCGCGGGAGGATCATCAGGAAATCGAACTTTGGCTTCGGGACAAACTATTCAACTAAATCTATTTGCAGAGGGCTTTTCTTTTAATGATATGAGTAGCTGGCAGATAAGACCTTATGGTATTGCTGATCGCGATAACAGTGGTGGATTTACCGAGGGAGATAGTGGAGCAGATGTTTCACTGTTAGGTTTTTAACTATCGAGTTGATATACTTTTTATCAGTACCTTAATAAAAGACAAACTAGATCTGACTATGGATTGAAGGTTTAAAATGATGCTGGAAAAACAAATGATAAAGAAATAGTTACATCAGTTTTTAAGGGACTGTATTGGTGCTGGGATGCGTCCTCCTCTTTTAACAAAAATTTCAGCTGATTTTGTGTGAACAGGTATTATTCGGGCTCTTCCCAAAAGTCCGCCAAGGGTTATTTCATCGCCAACATTTTTTCCTGGCACAGGAAGAAGCCGTACAGCTGTAGTTTTTGAGTTTATAACACCTATGCTTATTTCATCAGCAATTATTGCTGCAATTGTTTCTGCGCTTGTACTTCCAGGTATTGCTATCATATCCATACCTACTGAGCATACAGCGGTCATTGCTTCCAGCTTGTCAAATGTAAGATGCCCCTCAGCAGCTCTCTGCTCCATTGTTGAATCTTCGCTAACCGGTATAAATGCCCCGGACAGCCCGCCCACAAAGGATGAGGCAAAGGCCCCCCCTTTTTTTACAGCATCGTTTAATAGGGCAAGGGCAGCTGTTGTGCCATGGGTTCCGCATACCTCAAGGCCCATTGCCTCAAGAATATCAGCTACACTGTCTCCAATTGCAGGTGTGGGCGCTAGTGAAAGGTCAAGTATGCCAAAGGACATGCCAAGCTCTTTTGCCACCTCTCTGCCTATAAGCTCTCCCATGCGGGTAATTTTAAATGCTGTTTTTTTTACTGTATCTGCAACAATTCCCAGATCTGCATTGTGTGGCAAGGACTTGACAGCTCTGTGAACTACGCCAGGTCCTGAAACACCAACATTAATTGTGCAGTCGCCTTCACCAGGCCCATGGAGTGCGCCTGCCATAAAGGGGTTGTCCTCTGGAATATTCGCAAATATAACGAGCTTGGCACAACCAATTGCCTGCCTCTCTGCTGTAAGCTCAGCAGCTTTTTTTACTGCTTCCCCCATTTTGAGAACAGCATCCATATTTATTCCGGATTTGGTTGTTGCCACATTTACAGAGCTGCAAAGCCTCTCTGTTGAGGCAAGAACATGGGGGATTGAGTCTATGAAAACTGATTCAAAGGGTGTAATCCCCTTATGCACAAGGGCAGAGTATCCTCCGATAAAATCTATGCCAATTTCTTTACCAGCTTCATCTATTATCTGTGCTGCTTTTATAAGCTCTTCAACTCCGTAGTCTCCTGCCAGAACCAGGGATAAGGGGGTGAGGGAAACCCGTTTGTTTACTATTTTTACCCCGTACTTTTTTGCAATTTTTTCAGCAGCAGGTACAATCTGCGAAGCTTTATTGAGTATTTTTTCCCTTATTTTTTTTGCTGTTGAATCAATGGAACCTGTTGTGCAGTCAAAAAGATTTATTCCTGCTGTAACTGTGCGTACATCCAGGTTTTCCAGGGCGCTCATCTTTATAGTTTCAAGTATTTCAGATACGTCAAAGTTCATGATTACCTGTCCTTAAATTCTGTTCATATTTTTAAAAATATTTTCATGCTGTATATATATTTTAAGATTTTTTTTATCAGCAATTTCACCCATCCTTGTTTGCAGTTCATCTATTGTAATATTCATTTTAGCAATATTTATTGTGATTATAAGTGCAAAGTATCCGCTTACTATTGCCTGGTTCATTGCCTCAATGTTTGCATTGTTCTCTGCGAGTATTCTGGTGACATCAGCCACAATCCCAACCGAATCCTGGCCTATTACTGAAACAACAGCCATTTCTGAAGGGGATTTTTCTTTTAATTTAAGATTAAGAAGCACCAGCTCATCAGGATTTATTGAAAGAGAGAGATCTTTGGTGATTCTTTCAACAATTGTGTTTATTTTGTCAGAGTGAATATTTGTGCCCAGCTCATCATTTATTATATTTTTTACACTGGCTTCAATTTTGTTTTTTATGTCCATAGTGTGCTTCCTGAATTAAGTATTTTTTTAAATTTTTGGTACAGGATTATTGAGCAATAATATTTTTCAACACATCTTTACTTTTAATTCGCAATGTGTATATTACAATATTTTTTTGTTTTGCTATATAGTTTTTTAAATTTTACATAGAAATTAAAGTTCTTGAAATATTCATAGAAAAAAATATTAAGTTAAACAGACAGTACAGGTGTGAATAACTGAATAATGGACAAAGGGATATTATGGCACACAATGATGAAATAAACAATCTTCTTAGGGCTATACCGCAGGTTGAAAAGCTTATTCAAGAGAGTGACATATCATCTTTTATTAAAGATATTGGAAGAAATCAGGTAACAAAGG
>CAYTLM010000020.1:0-18474 GCA_964438485.1 uncultured Leptospirales bacterium
CCTTTTCAGCTTTTAGCAGATCCTCTTCTGTATCAACCTCATACCAGCCAAACCCGGAAAGGTCACATATTGCCGGAGCTTTTTTATCATCAGCAGCCATAACCTGAAGGACGTTTTCAACAACTGCCTTTTCACCATATTGCCTTATTGTTTCAAGTACAGAATCCCTGTAAAAAGACTCATGACTTTTATCAACATAGGTCATTCCAATATAGCCACAATCAAACTCATCAAGCCCTTTGCTTATAAGTTTAATTTCACTTTTATTATCTCTTAGCTTTATCTTCATGTCATCAGAGCCAAGCTCCCTGTCAAAATCGCACATTGCCCTTATTCCTGAAAAGGACTCCTTCATTTTTTTAAACATCACAGGAGGATAAATGTGATCAACATTTGTAATTAAAAAGGATTCCCCTGCAAACTCATCAAGTGCCCTTTTAAGAGTATAGATATTTCCTTTAAGATAATCCTTATTTTCAAGAACCTTCACATTTTTATAATTAAGAGTATTAACATGATCGCGCAGATCCTCATAGCAAAACCCTCCAACTATCAGTATTTCGCTAAAAAAATCTTTTTCAAAAAACTCAAGAAGGTAATCTATAAGCTTTTTCCCTGAAACAGGAACCATGCCCTTTGTTCTTGCCTTTGTTATTTCACCCAATCTGCTTCCTGTACCAGCTGCTAAAACTATTGCTTTCATTTTATAACAGTTCCTTTAAATTGTTGATAGTTACAATATCATTGCGATATTTCAAAAAATCCTCTTTTTTAAATGTGCCACATATGCCCACAAATCCAAGGCCATAATTAAATGCTTTTTCAGCGTCCTTTAAAGAATCCCCTACAAAAGTAATATCCTTATTTTGAAGATTAAATTTTTCTTTTACATAATCAAAATGGGGCTTCCCCTTTTCAAAACCAGGCCTGAACCCAAGAACAACATCAAATTCAAGACCCTCTGTTTCAACGAATTTATCAATTAATTCCTGAAAATTATTCGATGCAATACCAGCCAAATGCCCCTCGTCTCTCAAGCGGTTAATGGTGTAACGCACATCATCATGAAATCTGGATTTAAAAAAACCATCAATTTTAGTCTGTTCAAAAATTTCAGAGACCTCTTTATTATCAGGATCACCTGGAAAAATTATTTCAAGCTGCTGAAAAAAAGGATTTCCAGAAGTATCAAGATAACGCTGTCTGGCTTCTTTAAAACTCATAGAGGGATGAAATCTGTTGATCACTTCAGCTGCAATATCAGCAAAACCCATCATGGTATCAACTAAAGTACCGTCAAAATCAAACAAATAAGCCCTGGTTCTCTGCATAATAAACTCCTGAAATGATAAAAATCCCTTTTTCAATATTAAAATTCATTTTATACACGTCAAGTATAAAGTAAAGAAGCTCTATAACACTCCACAGGAAAAAAATACAAAATATAATGCTACACCATATATGCACAAATTAAAGATAATTATTATTTTCTTCTTGATATTTTACTATTTTAATATATATAGGAAAGTAAATTCACTCCTGTTTGCTGGAGAGAAAAAATTCATAGAGATTTATACAACATCTATTCCTGGAGAATACTATGAAAAAATTTTCACTTATTGCATTGATAATTCTAGCATCCGCTCTTTCATCCTGGTCTCTGGAGGTTGATGTTGATGAAATATTAAAATCAGACAGGGTTAATTTTACCAATTATTCAGGCAGGCAGAGGGGAACAGATTCCCTCCAGGAAATACGGGGTATTGGAACACGCCTTGCCCGGGGAACTGAAGCAGCTGGCTACAATGAATTGTTTAGATATCATATGAAATATTCAATATTAAGGGCAATGTCAGATGATGATAAAGAAAAGTATTCTGCTGACATATTTTTTATTGACCGGGATGCCAAAGTTGACCACATAAAAAATGTACGTCGTATTATTTCCTCATACCTTGTTAGCATGTATAGCTACTCAAACAGGGAAGCAGATACACTTGCTCTGTTTTTAAGCTATTATAATGCTATTTACAGAGGAGACATGGATTACATATCCAAAACCTACAATGAGGCAGTGACAAAACATGTAAATTCATCCAATGCAGGTATAGCAACAAATTTCCAGGAATGGCCGGGTAAAACAGCAATGCTCATACCCCTTACAGCAGATTCAAAAAGAGACAAGCTAAGAGGTATAGATCCATTTGTTGTTGCTGACAAAAAAACTATTGAAGAAATAAAAAAAGAAACAGACAACCTTGATGCCAGAAAAGACATGGCTGAGATAAAGCAGAAAAACATTGAAGATGAAAAAGCCCGTATTGAAGCAGAAAAAAAACAGATAGAAAAGGACAAGGCCCTACAACAGGAAAAAGAAAAGAAAATCCGTGATGAGCAGAAAAAAACAGAAGAGGCTAAAAAGGCTCTGGAAAAACAAGAGGAGCAGTTAAAAAAAGAAAAAGCAGAAGCTGAAAAAATCCAGGATCCTGTAAAGAAAGAAGAGGAAAAGAAAAAAATAGCCCAAAAAGAAGATGAGCTAAAAAAGAAAGCTGATGCCTTAAAAAAGCAGGAAGCAAAGCAGGAAGAGGAGATGACATCCCTGCAGGATGATAAAAGCTCCATAGAGAAAAAAGAAGAATCCTTAAAAGAAAAAGAAAAAACTGTTGCTGAAAAAGAAGAAACTTTAAAAGAAGAAAAAAAAGAACTCGCTGAAGATCTAAAAAAAGAGAAAGAAGAAACAAAAAAACAGACATCTGATGAGGTGCAGAAAAAAGAAGAAGCGTTAAAACAGAAAGAGGAGGAGCTTGACAAGCGGGAAGATCAGCTTAGAACAGACACAGCTGAAAAAAATGTATTTGCTCTTAAAATATTTTATTTAAAAATAAAAGACTATCTCTCTGATGGACATTACAACAATGAAATGTTTATGATAAACCCGGAAACAAAATCTGTTGAATTCAAATCACCTGTAACAAACATCTGTGGAAGCAGATACGATATATTTTCAGGCGGCATAGTTGTAATAACACACAAAGGCGACCATAAAAAAGGGCACAACCTTACACTCATTGACAGAAACACGCTTGAATTAACAAAAACCGGCACAGATGATATTTTCTGGAGGAGCTTTATTGAAATAAGGGATCAGAACATATATGCTATAATAAAAAAAGATGGGAAATATTTTTTAGGGAAATTCAATACAGATCTAAAGCTTGAAGCTCAATCCTCACAGGAGGTAAATCAGGATTCCTTTATCACCTTTTACGAAGACAGTATTTATATAAACAGGGTTGATAAAACAATAATGATACTAAAAAAAGATGACCTCTCTTTTATAGGAGAAATAAAACCCTGATAATCGAAAGTGCCATATTTTTTTAGAAACAGCCTTTCAGAAATCAATTTAGCTTAATAATAATTTCTACACGCCGGTTTTCCCGGCGTCCTTCTGCTGTGGAATTATCAGCAACCGGTTTGTCCTGGCCATACCCTTTAAAGGAAAACTTGTCATGCCCCACTTCAGGTTTTAAAACCCGGGCAACGCTTTCTGCCCTTTTTTCTGACAGGTTATTGTTATAAGATCTGCTCCCAATATTGTCAGTATGTCCTTCCACAATTATTTCTCTATCAGGATATTTTTCTTTAATAATCTTCCCAATCTTTTTCAGCTTTTCTTTTGTATCTTCTCTTATTTTATATGAATCAAAGTCAAAGAGGATATCCCCCATTGTTACAACTACTCCCCTTTCATCAGATTCAACATCAACGCCCTGGGGTAATTCTTTTTTTATATCTTCAACATTTTTTTTCTTTTCATTCTCCTCTAGATCAGGAAAAACATTATTCTCTGTTTCTATAACCATTTGAAATTCCATGCTGCTATAGCCTCTGCCTGGCCCTTTAAAAATAAAAGCAATTCTATATAAGTCCTTAATATCTACAGGTCTGTTGTTTGCAACATCCCAGTATATCACCCCTTTATTATTGCCTGCAATCTTTACAGGGAAATCCACTGGATATACATTCCCTGGTAAATCCATATTGATTGTATATTCATAATCAATCACAGCAATATCCAGCCCCTTCTGCTTTATCAGATTTGAAAATTTATATTCAACTGGAAATGTGAGCTTGAATGGCCTGGAAAAATTATTAATAATCAGCTCACCATCTGCTTTCCACCCATCTTTAATATTTATATCCCTATCAGGAAAAGTGGGTATGTGACGAAGATTTGGCATATAATCGCGATTTTCAACAATAAACCTTCCGGATGGTTCTATAGTAAAATCCACCGGATATTTTTCCCTCTGTCTGTAAACCTGCTCATTAGCGTCTTTTTCATATATGGTAAAAACACCATTTACTACATTGGCATTGTTCTTTTTCCCTTTTGAAACTATATCAATAATATTTCTTTCATCATATATTCTGTTAAGCTGTGCATTGACATAGTAATTAATTCTTGCTGTTTTTACTATTTCAATACTTTCATTTTCCTGTATATCCCATTTTAAAACAAAGGCAAAGAGGGAATTTGCAGATAAAACAATAATTATAAAGGCCAATATTTTTACTTTCATATTTAATCTCCTGTGCACAGGTTCTCCTGTCTCATTTATCGGCTTATTATGTCCTATAGTTTAATGATTTAAAAATCAAAATTTTAAAAATAAGGGTTTATAAAATATTATTGACTTTACCTATTACTCCTGAAAGAATTAATGGTAGGTGTTTGTTTTTGTTTAAAACAAATAGAATACTAATCTGCTCAGCAATATAAAACAATCTTCAAATCAAATAGAGGCTTAATATAATGAATTATAATGAAATACTATTCAATTCTCTTCTTCCTTTAATAATAGCTATTGAAGGATTAGCCATTTCATTCACATACTTTGCAATAACATGGTCACGCAGGCAGCAGTCAGAAGAGGCAATTTCAAGGGTTCACAGCAGCTTTATAGGTATTTTTTTCATTGAATACTGGTACTGGCTTACAACTCCCCTTCTTTCCCTTTTCAAACTTTTAAAACTTACACCTAATAAAATTACAGCAATATCAGTTCTGCTCTCCCTTTTTACAGGCTGCCTTTTAGCTATTGGAAAAATTGGAGCTGGCGGATGGATGATAATCTTAAGCGGATCCCTGGATATGCTTGACGGCCGTCTTGCCAGAGAAACAGGGCAAAGTTCAAAATCCGGTGCGTTTTTTGATTCATGCAGTGACAGGTACAGCGACTCTTTTGTTTTCATGGGAATTGGAGTTTACTTTATTCTGAAGGGTGGCTCCTTTACTGATCAGTGTTTTACTGTTGCAAAAAGCGACTTTTTTGGCGTAATTATTATAATGACAATACTTTTGGGAACAGCTGCAATGAGCTATATTAAAGCAAGGGGTGAGGTAGCAGGAGCCTTTACAAAAAGAGGCCTGATGCAAAGACCTGAAAGGATAATGCTCCTTTCTGTATTTACTGTTCTCCATCCATTTTGTGCAATAGTGCTTGAAAAATATGGATTAAATCCGGATTTAACTCTTTTTGGAGTGCTCATTCTCATGACAGTGCTTATTAATTATTCAGCAATTGTAAGAATGACTACCCTTTTCAAAATAATACAGGATATGGAGGAAGCAGAATAACCCAATGGCTCACCTGGGAATTCATCTTATTGCAGATTTTTTTGAATGCGACTCATCTGTAATTAACAGCATTGAGTCTGTTGAAAAAATACTGACTGAATCTGTGATCATTTCAGGAGCTACAATAGTACAACCTTTTTTTCACAGGTTCAGCCCACAGGGAATAAGCGGAATTATTGTTGTGGCTGAATCTCATTTTTCCATACACACCTGGCCGGAACATTCCGCTTCAGCTGTTGACATCTTCAGCTGCGGAGAATTTGACTATATTGCTGCTTTAAAATTTATAAAAGAAAAAATAAAATCAACCAGCAATTCCATTGTGCAGATTGTACGCAGCTCTACACAGGATAATGATACAGACAATTCTGATTTCCAATATAAAAAAATTATCCTCTAAGGAGTCCATTTAATGATGCAGATCGCACCATTGACAGGCAACATGTTATTTTAATATGACAAAAAAACTTCCAATACTTGTAATAATACCCCATGGCGGCTATAGCCTACCTGAAGAATTAGCAGACTATCACGCCCTTTCTCCTGTTGATCTTTTTTTTGAATCAGATGGAGGCGCAAATAGAATCTTCAATATAGATAACAGGGTAAGCGCCCTTATTAACACAGAAATATCCCGCCTTTTTGTAGATACTGACAGAAGCTATAAGGATATTTTCCCCATTACACAGGATGGTGTTATTAAAAAATCAACATCAATGAATAAACCTGTGTTCAAAGAGAAGTATTATCCTGATGAAATTGCCATAGCAAATATTGTAAAAAGATACCACAGACCCTTTCACCAGAAAATAATAAATGCTATGGAAAAAAATCCCAGGCTCATTCTGGAATGCCACACTCACATGCCTGTTGGCTCAGCAAATGATCCTGATAGCGGCATGCCCAGGCCTCTTGTTATTTCCGGATACACAGCTGACAACCGGACAGAAACCACAAGGACAGCTAGTGTTGACATGGCTGCAAGCCTTGCCTCTATCATGAGCAAGGCCCTGGAAAAGGAAGGGGATACTGTTACAGCTTCATACAGTCTGGATAATAAACATAACACTGGTTATATTTTAAACACCTATGGAAGAAGGGAAATTCCAATGCTTTATCTTTCAATATCAAGATCATTGTTTTTGACTAACAGATACTTTGATATTAAAAATATGGAGATTGATACAAAACGTTTAGACAGATTAAGAGAACTGACTTATGGAGCAATTGAAAAGTTTTTTAAAAAACTATAACTGATTAAATAATATTTTAAAATTAATTCCCCAAAAAAGGGAATTAATTCTTTAATAAAAGACACGACTTATTCAAAAAACCTTGTTGTTTCAAGTTTTTTCCCAAGATCCATAAATGCCTGAAGAACCTTAGGATCCATCATATGCTTTTGAACATTTTCATTCTTAAAAATATTTTCCATTTTTTCGCTGCTTTGTTCTAGTTTTTCAAAATCAGCTTTAAGCTCCTCTGGAGGATTGTTATCCCATTTATCAATATCAGGATACTTGGCTTTGAGTTCAACACTCTTATCTGCAAGACCTATAAAGCTTGCTCCAAATTTCTCAATTGCCTTGACAAAATCATCAGGGCTCTTTGCTTTTTCAACTGCTGAAATATAGGTATCCTGTACTGAAATCATTTCTTTGAGAAAATCCTTAACATCACCATATTGCCCTCCGCTACCTCCACATGCAACAAGGGACAAAATTATTACTGCATAAAAAACTGATACAACTCTCCTCATATATATTCCTCCTTTATTAAGTGCAATTCAATGCAGTTATATAATCATAGGACTCAAGTGCTGCAACTGCCCCATCTGCTGCTGCCATAACAATCTGTCTCCTGGAACTGCTCCTTATATCCCCTGCTGCAAACAACCCTTTTTCTGAAGTTCTCATCCTCATATCCACCACAACTTCCCCGCATTCATTTAAAAGAGAGCTGTCAAGAAATGACGTATTAGGCACATAACCCACAAAAATGAAAACTCCGTCCACATTAATATTGTTTGTCAATCCCTTTTTATTGTTTTTTATTGTTACTGATTCAACACCATCTGCCCCATTTATAGAAACAATTTCGGAGTTATAAAGCAGCTCAATTTTATTGTTCGCAAAAATTCTCTCCTGAAGAATTTTAGCCCCCCTGAACTGATCCCGCCTGTGTGCAATATATACCTTGCTGGCAAACCTGGTAAGAAAAAATGCCTCTTCCAGAGCAACATCTCCTCCGCCTGCAACCAGAACCTCTCTGTCCTTAAAAAACGCCCCATCACATGTTGCACAAAAAGAAACCCCTCTGCCAAGCAGCTCCTTTTCACCAGGCACATCAAGCTTCCTGTGATTTGCCCCTGCAGCAATAATCACTGTTCTCCCTTTAAAAACATCTCCACCTGTATTAACTGAAAAAATACCGCCCTCTTTGGATATACTAATAACTTCACCATTGATAATATCAACACCAAGGCGCCTGGCCTGAGCCTCCATGTCAGCCATGAGTTTCCAGCCCTCAACAGGTTCAGCAAATCCAGGATAATTTTCAATTTCAAAGGAGGTTATAACCTGTCCTCCAGGGGAAAACTTTTCAAGAAGCACAAGGTCAAGCCCTGCCCTTTTGCCATATATTGCCGCACTTAGCCCGGCAGGCCCGCCACCAATAATAACAAGATCTTTCATAACAGCTGCTACTACTCCTTTATAAGAAAAACCGAATCCTCTTCTTCATCAACTTCCTCAAGGCGCACCTTGACTTTATCTGTCTGCTCTGTATCAATTTTAATGCCAAAGTAGTCAGCCTGAATAGGGAGCTCCCTGTGACCTCTATCAACAAGCACAAGATACCTGATAGCAAGGGGTCTGCCAAAGGCCATTAAGGTTTCAATTGCAGCCTTTGTTGTTCTTCCTGTAAAAAGCACATCATCAACAAGGAGGATTGTTTTTCTGTTTATATTAAAATCAATAAGGGTTTCCTTGAGAACAGGGAGCTTCCCCCTGGTTGCAATATCATCGCGATAAAAAGATATATCAAGGGTACCGCTTTTTATTGTTTTACCGGAAATTTCCTCAATCAGTTTTTTTATTCTTTCTGCAATAAAAACTCCCCTGGTATGTATTCCTACAATTGCAAGGGTGTCCAGATCATGAATATCATCTATTATTTGACGGCTCAGGCTGTCAATTACGTCTGCAATCTCACTGCTTCCCAAAACTTTTTTTTCAGAGGACATTTATTTCACCTCACTATAGTATTCCTGTAAAGGCTTTACAGAAAGTTCCCCCATTTCTTTAACATGGAGAAGACCCTTAATTGCTGCCTTTGCAGCAGAGATAGTAGTAACAACAGGCACATGATACCTTATAGCTGCCTGCCTTATAAAATAGGCATCATCTCTTGTCATTTTACCAATGGGGGTATTGACTATCAAATGAATATCCATATCTTTAATTCTGTCAACAACATTGGGACGTCCCTCATTCACTTTATATACCATTTCACAGGGAATATTATGCTCATTATAAAATTTTGCAGTTCCCTTTGTAGCCAGAATTTTAAATCCGGCAAAATGCAGCGACCTGACCTCGTTTAGCAATTCACCCTTGGATCTGTCATTTATACTAAAAAAAATAGTCCCGTTTGCTGGAAGCCTGTCTCCTGCAGCAAGTTCAGCCTTGTAAAAAGACTCTCCAAAATTATAGGAAATACCCATAACCTCCCCTGTTGATTTCATTTCAGGAGAAAGAAGAATATCTACACCCGGAAACCTGTTAAAAGGAAGAACCGCCTCCTTAACACTGACATATGAAAACTGTTTTGTTTCAAGGAATCCCATTTCTCTGAGCTTCTTCCCTAACATTACCTTAAGTGCAATTTTAGCCATGGAAACACCACTGGTCTTGGAAACAAATGGAACTGTTCTTGATGCCCTTGGATTTACCTCTAATACAAAAAGTTCATTATCCTTAATTGCAAACTGTATATTTAAAAGACCCACCACATTGAGTTCAAAAGCCAAAAGCCTGGTTGTTGCAGCAATGTTTTCCTGCATATCCCTGGGAATAGTCATGGGTGGGATAATACACGCTGAATCACCAGAATGAATTCCAGCCTCTTCCACGTGTTCCATAATTGCTCCAACATAAACATCATCACCGTCACAGATAGCATCTACATCCACTTCAACAGCATCTTCAAGAAAATCGTCCACAAGAATGGGATATTCAGGGGAAAGCTCAACAGCGGTTTTTATGTAATTTAAAAGACTGGGCTGATCAAAAATTATAGCCATTGACCTTCCACCAAGAACATATGAGGGACGGACAAGAACAGGGTAGCCAATATGATCTGCAATTTTTATAGCATCCTCCTCAGTAAAGGCTATGCCGTTTTCAGGCTGCTTAAGATTAAGCTTTTCAACAACAGCTGAAAACCTTTCCCTGTCCTCAGCCCTGTCTATTGAATCAGGAGAAGTTCCAATTATTTTAACACCATTCTCCTCCAGGGCCTTTGCCAGCCTTAAAGGTGTTTGTCCTCCAAACTGTACAATAACACCATCAGGCTTTTCCAGCTCATGTATATGAAGTATATCCTCAAGGGTTAATGGTTCAAAATAAAGCCTGTCAGATGTATCATAATCTGTTGAAACTGTTTCAGGATTGGAGTTAACCATAATAGACTCAACCCCCTCCTCCTTTAAGGCATAGGAGGCCTGGCAGCAGCAGTAATCAAACTCAATCCCCTGTCCAATCCTGTTAGGCCCGCCGCCAAGGATCATGATTTTTTTTCTTTCGCTTGGGGCAGATTCATTTTTAGAACCATATGCTGAATAAAAATATGAGGTAAGGGCCTCAAACTTTCCAGCACATGTATCCACAACAGAAAATCCCGGAAAAATGCCATTCTCCTTTCTAAACCTGCCTATTTCATTTTCACTCTGTCTTAAGGTCATGGAATATTTTTTCTGGAATAAAGAACCCTTTCTGTTAAGCTCAAGGAGCATATCCCTGTTTGAAATGAATGCAAGCTGCCTGTCTGAATAGCCAAACTCCTTCATCTCCTGCACCCTTGCCGGATTAAGCCCGCCTGTCTGAAAATCTTCTTCAAAGCTGTTCTCAGCATTAACAAGCTCGCAAAGCTGATTTAAAAACCAGGGATCGATTCTGGTAAGCCCATGTAACCACTCAAAGGATTTTCCTCTCTTAAGCGCCTGATAAATATAAAACACCCTTTCTGCACCAGGGAATAAAAATTCTTTTTTAAAGGCAATTGTTCTTTCCTCATCAGAAAGAGAATCAAAATAACTGGTAAGCTTTAAATTCCCATCTGCCCCAAAACCTGCTCTGTTAATTTCAAGAGAGCGTAAAGCTTTTTGAAAAGCCTCTTTAAAAGTCCTGCCTATAGCCATTGATTCACCAACAGATTTCATCTGCGTTCCCAGACTCTTATCAGCACCATCAAACTTTTCAAAATCCCACCTTGGTGCTTTTACAACAACATAGTCTATTGAAGGGTCATATGAAGCAAGGGTTCCCCCTGTAACATTATAGGGAATTTCATCAAGTGTAAGACCCACTGCAAGTTTGGCAGCAACTTTGGCAATGGGAAACCCTGTAGCCTTTGAAGCAAGTGCCGAGCTTCTGCTTACCCTGGGATTCATTTCAATAATCATTATTCTGCCATCATCAGGATTAAGAGCAAACTGTATGTTTGACCCGCCACTGTCTATGCCAATCTCCCTCATTATCCTTTTCCCAATGTCACAGAGATCCTCATACTGCCTGTCTGTAAGGGTCTGCTGCGGAGCAACAGTAATAGAATCACCAGTATGTATTCCCATTGGATCAAAGTTTTCAATTGAACAGATTATTATCACATTATCACTTGAGTCCCTTATCAGCTCAAGCTCCAGTTCCTTCCAGCCAATTATTGACTCTTCAAGAAGTACCTGATTTATTGGGGATTCATCCATTCCCCTTTTTACCAGGTCAGCAAAGTCCTCTCTATTATATACAATATTGCCCCCTGCTCCACCAAGTGTAAAAGCAGGCCTTATAATTATAGGGAGTTTAATCTCTTCAAGAATTTGTAAAGCCTCATCCATTGTTGATGCCAAACCGGAAACAGGAACTTCAAGGCCTATTTTGATCATGGCTTTTTTAAACAGATCCCGATCTTCGGCTTTTTTGATTGAATCAATGTTTACGCCAATTAGCTCCACACTGTATTTTTCAAGCACACCAAGTCTGGCAAGTTCCAGTGTCACATTCAAGGCTGTTTGCCCCCCTACTGTGGGAAGAATAGCCTGGGGTCTTTCCTTTGCTATAATTTTTTCTATTACTTCTGGATAGATAGGTTCAATATAGGTTTTATCTGCAAGTTCAGGGTCAGTCATTATTGTGGCAGGATTGGAGTTGATAAGTATAACCTCATAACCCTCCTCTTTTAAGGCCTTGCAAGCCTGAGAACCGGAATAATCAAATTCACAGGCCTGACCAATTACAATAGGTCCAGAGCCTATTATCATTATTTTTTTTATATCTTCTCTTTTAGGCACTGGCAGCCATCCTTGGTTGGAATAGAAGTCAAGATAATAAGTTTTAAAGCCCCTGAATCCACCATAAAGGACTAACTAAACTCATATTAATAATTTTATCAGGATAATTTTTAGCAATAAAAATAATAATAGGCGTAAAAAAAAAGCGGAAAAATCAAAAGGCAGATAGTGCTGCTCTGATGAAACTGGTAACAGGAGCCTGCTCCCTGGCATCTTCAACAGCATCGCGAAGCTCATTTAAAAGCTTACCTGTGTCAGCATGAATAGTATCCTCATTAACAAGTTTTCCAAGAGTACCCTTTCCCCTGTTTACTTTATCAGTAAATTCACGCACATTTCCCAATGCAGCAGCAATGTTTTCACGATTTTCATCAATAATTTCAGATAATTTTGTCAAGGGATCACCAATTGTATATCCCTGAAGATTTTCAGTATTTACAACCCTGCTGAAAGATTCACCATCCAGATCTGCACAACCAGGATATATGGCTATGACCTTTCCCCCAAGTGCAGACTGACTTTTAAGAGTAATTTTATAATTTTCATAAAGATTCAATTTCCTGTAAAGGCTGACTGAAACAAGAACTCTGGCATCATCCATAAGATCGATTTTGTCTACAGTTCCGCTGTTTACACCATTTATAAGTATTTTATTCCCTACAATAAGACCTTCAACATCAGTAAAAATTATTGAGCTGCTAAAATATTCCCTTTGCTCCAAAAGTTCACCTCTGAGTATTGTAAAATATCCCAGCACAATCATTGCAACAATAAACACAAGGCCTACAATAAATTCATTAAATCGTGTCATTTATATTATCTCTTCCATATTGATTATTCATAGTTATGTAATCACAATCAGTTTTATGTTTCAATAGGTCCATTAATCTGCCCCATAATAAACTGCTGCACAATTTCATTAGTGCTGTTTTTAATCTCATCAGGGGTGCCACATTCAATAATAACCCCCTTGTAAAGCATGGCTATGCGATCAGCGATCCTGTAAGCGCTTGACATATCATGAGTTACAACAACTGAAGTTACACCCAAATCACGCTGCATTTCAATAATAAGCTTGTCAATCCTGGCAGACATTACAGGATCAAGCCCGGAAGTCGGCTCATCATACAATATTAGGCGTGGATTGCGCACTATTGCCCTGGCAAGCCCTACCCTTTTTTTCATCCCTCCACTAATATCAGAGATCATTTTATCAGCAGCATCACAAAGCTGCAATCTTTTAAGCCTGTCATTAACAATTTCATCTATTTCCTCTTTTGTGCCCAGCCTGTGCTCAACAAGGGGCAAAGCTACATTGTCTCTCACATTAAGCCAATTTATAAGTGCACCTGACTGAAACAGAAAACCCATTTTCGCCCTTATAGCAACGCGCATGGAAAAAGAAGCATTGCTCATCCTGTCACCATCTACAAAAACACTCCCCTCCTCAGGATCAAAAAAGCCTGCTATATGACGCAAAATAGTTGTTTTACCAGAACCAGACTGGCCAATAATAACAAAGGTTTCGCCCTCCTCAATAGTAAATGAAACATTATCAAGAACCACCAGCTTGCCAAAACGCTTTGTCACATTTACAAACTCTATCATATAAGACCGCCATAGAAAAAAGCAGTAATAAAATAGCCAACAATAATTATTAAAAGGTATGATGACACCACGGAAATCCTTGTTGCCCTTCCAACTCCAAGTGCCCCGCTTTCTGCTTTAAGCCCATTGGCACAGCTTATTGATGAAATAATAACAGCAAAAACCAGGCTCTTCAAAAGTCCCACGTACATATCCTTTAACCAGATGGATTCGTAAAGCCTGAAAAAATAGGCTTCTGTTGAAATTCCCAGATGAAAAAAAGATACAATAGCCCCGCCTGTAACCCCCAGCACAATAGTATAAACAGAAAGAGTGGGGAGCATAATCATCATGGATACAAGCCTGGGCATAACAAGAAACCTTACAGGATTGATGGACATCATTTCAAGTGCATCAATCTCCTCTGAAACCTTCATGGTACCAAGCTCTGCTGCCATTGCTGCACCTGAAAATGCAGTAAGTATTATAGCAGTAAGAAATGATCCCATTTCCTTGTTCATTATATTGATCATAAGAGTAGGAACCATTTCCTGTTGACCATACTTCAAAAACTCAACACCAGAGTGCAAGGCAAGGATCATGCCACCAAAAAGAGCAACTATTGTAACCACAAAAATACTCTTTACACCTGAAATATACATCTGCTTTACAATTTCTTTTCTTTTCCTGAAAACAAACCTCATCTCAAGAAAGGCGCGAAAAAGAAGAACAAGTGTGAATCCTGAAAATTCCACCTGCTTCACAAGTTTTTTGCCAATATCTGCAAAAAAATTATAAAATGATTTTTTAAGCTCGCCTAACATATATGTCCTTAAAAAAGATTCATCCGCACAAAGGCCTTATTGGAAAGATCAGGCTCCACAAGAAAGCTATGATTATGATTAAAACCATAATAGGGATTATACCTTTCTCTGGCAAATAAAAGATCTTCACCATCTTCTCTTTCTGCAATATAGTCATCCCCTGTTCCTTCCCCTATTTTAAAGGGAATCCACAAAAACCTGATGCAGGTTTTATGAGGCTTATTTTCGTAACCAAAAGCATTTAAAAGAATTGTAAAATCAAGGAGCTTGTCTTTTCTCTTTTCATAGCTTATAACAAATGGAATTTTCATTTTAAAATAATCATCACTCCATACCTGATAATAGGTTCTTAAAAGCAATCCAAGGTGTTTGTTCCCATTAGGATCTTTTCTGTATTCAAAAACAGTCCAGAATGGCTGATATAGTTTTTCATATCCGCCTCTATCCCTGAAAGGAAGGATGGAAAGAACATTTATAGCAAAAAGCCCGTTATTGCTCCACTCTGCCTGAAACAGGGGCCATAGCTTGAAATATCTCCATGAATTCCCATAGTATTCATGCTCTGCTTTATAATCCCGTTTAAAATACCAGGCTATAATAAAATTATAATGATATGCAGAGCTATAAAAGTCGTTTTCTTTTTTTATCCTGAAATAAAAAGGGGTAACAAAAAAAGATTCATAGCTGGTATAATTATATCTCCCGTAAAAAGGGAAAAAAATTCTTTTTTTAATTGCAGGCTTTTCACTATCCATAATCTGAACAAAAGGCCATGGCAAGTTATAGGATCTTTCTCCACTTTTTTTATTGTATCCCCAGGAAAAGAAGGGCCATAAAATAGTTGTAGAAGAAATATCCCTGCTTTTACTCCACTTCTTTCCATATAAAGGGAAGAAGAAAAAGGTATATCTTTCATCATCCCTGAAAAATGTTTTCCTGTAATTTATAAGAAGCAAATATGAATAATTATCATACCAGCCATCCTTTGAATTATGCGCATAAAAAGGAAGAAATCTAAAATCATCCCTATTATCACTTTTCCCCCGCTGAATAAGAGGCCAAAACCAGGCTTTAGCATGATAATCCTTCAAATTATACCTTGTATAAACAGGCACCAGAGATAACAGGCTCCAGGCCATGGTTTTCAATGTAAAAAATCCTGAGGGAGGGAAAAATACAAACAAAAGGAAGCCAGGGAATATATAGGGTGAAATTTCATTGTGTCCAAGCTTTCCTTTTATAGTACCCCCTAAGGGGAAAAGAAAAAAATAATTATCCTTTTCGCTATCACCCTTTCCATAAAAATAAAATGGGAAAAACCCTGAATCATAATCCTTTTCCCCATCTGAATGCAGGTAATCATCTGATGCATAAAATCCAAAGAATCCCCTGACCCTGTCATAATTTTCATCTTTATACCTGGTAAAAATAACAGGCATAAGGGAAGCCTGAAAAGTCCCTTCTTTATAATCCATTCTCATGTAAAATGGTCGAAAAACAGTGTTATCACCATGTTGATGGGAAGAATATTCATAAACAAACCAGAACCAGTTATATGAATTTTTATTGGTATCATTGTCTGATGCAGCAAGTGAAGATGGGAAAACCAGAAGCAGAAACAAAACAATTAAGACACTGCTGATTCTTAAAATTAAAATACTTTTTTTAAGCAGATCAGCAATATTTTTCATTAAAGCTCCCTCCATTTTACACAAATTATTCTTGTGAATACAGGCTCAAAAGCAAGGATAATTTCAATCAGATTGTACAATTTTATTGACAAGGGGAATACCAGGTTTAATGTTTAAATGAAATAATTGGCTCATATTAATTGTATGTACAATATAAAATATATCAAGAATAACTGACTCAATTATTCTTTTGGAGGAATCTAACGTGAAAAAAATTATACCTTTTTTTATTATGCTTTTATTCATTCTGCCCTTGCAAAGCCAGGAAAAAGAAGAAGGAATTGAAGCAAAAAATGGAGCTGAATCTTACCAGAATGTTTACACAGAAATAACTCTTGAAGATTTTGAAACAACCGAATATTCCAATAATAATATTAAGTTCAGGCAAACACGGGATCAGGACGCTGGTTTACAAATAAGAGATCAGTTCCCTGCTCCACTTAATGGTTCAAAAAAATATCTTGGAGTAAAAGTTAAAGGTAAACTTGGAGATTCTTTCCAGGTATTTCCGGCAAAACCCCTTGAAATCAGCAAGTATGCCCAATCTATTTCAATCTGGGTTTATGGGAAAAACTTCGCTGGAGATCTTTCTCTCATAATGCAGGATGTAGAGGATAAGACACACAGCCTTTCTTTTGGAAAAACCAATTTTCTTGGATGGAAAAAAATAACTGTAAATTTAGGAAAAAATATTAAACAGCAGGATACTTTTCTGGAACAGGATAAAAAATTAAAAATACTTTATTTTCAGTATAAACCAGCTAATAAAAGTATACATCCACAGTGGCAATATTTTTACATAGATGATATTACTACAACTGTAAGGGACAAATATAAAGACAGCCAAAGCGACAACTGGTAAAAAATCCCCAAAAGCCCGGTTTAATTATTTGCCGGGCTTTAAAGCTTTATGAAATAATTACTAAACCAGTGTAATTATTTTTTCCTCTTTTGCACAATTAAGGCAATATCGCAAACCCTCTTTTCTGTTTTTCAAAGGAATATAATGATGATTCATAGAATTAAGCTCCTTTCCACACCTTAGACATTTCATATTCTATACCTCCAGGTTTATCTTTTCTAAAAAATATTTATTTAACTATTTATTTCCAAATAATTATAAAACAAAATAAACAGAACAGGAATTGCTACCTTTATTATTGTCTATCGACACAAATGAATAAGGGAATAAATTCTTTTTAATAAAAATACAATTACATTGGAATAATCCCTGAAAAACCAGAGATCAATCCTGGTGAAAAATATAAAAAACTTTCTTTACAGCATAAGGCAGTAATCTAAGATCAGTCTTAATTGAACTATATCATCAGGGGGATATTTATGCCTGTCACAAAGACTAAAGCGGGTAAAAAAACCAGAAAAAATGTCAGGAAAACAAATCTTTTAAGATTATATAACCGTATGACAAAGCTCACTTCTGATGCAGTTGATAATGAAATAGTAAAAAGGTTCAAAATCCTTATTGATGCAAGTGAAGAGGATCTCCCTAAAATAGAAATAGACGCACTTTTGAATGATCAGGAGAATACAGACACTCACTCATTCCCTGAAGGGCTTCAACCTTATGTGAAACACTATATTTTCATGGTAAAACGTGAAAACAACATAAAAGCAAAAAAAGAAGCAAAAAATGAGAGTTAAAGTAAAGCTTTTTGCCTCCTTTAGAGATATTTGTGGCTTTACAGAAAAAGAGCTTATTGTATCTGATGCAATTAAAGTGTCGGAAATAGTAGATGTGCTGATTAAAAGCAGCAATGAATTTGCTGAAAAAAAAGATACTCTCCTTGTTGCTGTAAATGAAGAGTATTGCGATCTAAACAGAGTACTCCAGGAAGGGGATACTGTAGCTCTTTTCCCCCCTGTAAGCGGTGGTTAAAAATGAAAGATATTTTTATTCAGGAAGAATCTGTAAATATCACGGAAATTCTTGCAAAGGGAGCTTCAGATTCTGATGGCTCAGATCTTGTTTTTATTGGTCGTGTGCGAAATAACTCAAGGGATAAAGATGTCACATTAATTGATTATGAAATTTATCCTGAAATGGCTTTAAAAGAGCTTAATAAAATCGCAGATGAAGCAATAGTAAAATACAAATTAAACCGATGCATAATTGTTCACAGATATGGCAAGGTTTATCCT